>NZ_LZJX01000127.1:0-88586 GCF_001667595.1 Mycobacterium sp. E2989
GCGAGGGCCAGCGACTGGGCGGCGTGGCCGCAGCCCGCGTCCAGCACGTCGCTGCGGATCTTGCCCTGGTCGATCAGCGCCACAGCCATCGAGGCCGCGGCCGCCGCGGCCGCGGAACGGGGGCTGACCACAGCGACTTTCGCCCAAGCCGACGTCACCAACTTCCGCGGCTATGACGACCGCTTCTCGACCGTCCTGGACAGCGGGCTGCTGCACGCGCTGCCGCCGGAACGGCGCCAGGATTACCTGAAGTCGATCTTCCGGGCGGCCGCCCCCGGCGCGGCGCTGTACATCCTGGCCTTCGCCACCGGCGCGCTCGGCGACGCGAGTCAGGGCGGCCCGCGCGGCTTCACCGAAGCCGAGTTGCGTGACGCCGTGTCGGAGCTCTGGCGGGTCGACGATCTGCGGCCGGCCAAGGTCTACGGCAATGCGTCGCCCGACTACCCACTGCCACACCTGGAACACGACGGCGAAGGCCACTTCATGGCGCCGGGCTTTCTGCTCAGCGCCCACAAGCCGGGCTGATCCGGCCCGTCCACGTAGGAGAATGCTATTCTCCGCACAGAGAGTGGGGTGTGCGGATGACGACGGTAGGTCAGACCCAACTGGACGCGGGTGTGCTTGGCCGCTGGCTGGACTCCAACGGCGCCCCGGGAAACGGTGAACCACCGCGGCTGGAGCAGCTGAAGGGCGGCTCGCAGAACACGCTGTACCTGCTCGACCGCGGCGGCGAGCGGATGGTGTTGCGGATGCCCGGCGCCCGCGCGGACGCCGCCCGCATCGACGGCCTGCTGCGCGAGATCCGCTTGGTGCGCGCGCTGTCCGGCACCGACGTCCCGCACGCGGCGCTGATCGCCGCCGACGACACCGGCACCGTGCTCGGCACGCCGTTCTACGTCATGCAGGCCATCGACGGGTGGAGCCCGATGGACGGGGGCTGGCAACCGCCGTTCGACACCGACCTTGCCGCCCGGCGCGGGCTGGCCTTCCAGCTCGTCGAGGGCGCGGCCAAGCTGGGCCGGGTGGATTGGCGGGCCCAGGGCCTGGACGGTTTCGGCCGCCCGGACGGCTTCCACGAGCGGCAGGTCGACCGCTGGCTAGCCTTCCTCGACGCCTACAGGGTGCGCGAGCTGCCGGGCCTCGAGGAGGCCGCCGACTGGCTGCGCAACAACCGCCCGGCGCATTATCGGCCGGGCATCATGCACGGCGACTACCAGTTCGCCAACGTGATGTTCGCGCACGGGGAGCCGGCGCGACTGGCCGCGATCGTCGACTGGGAGATGACGACCGTCGGCGACCCGTTGCTGGACCTGGCGTGGTGCCTGCTGGGCTACGACGGAGAGGAGCCCCGCGCCGACGGGTTCTATCTGGACATGGGCGGCATGCCCAGGCGCGGCGAATTGCTCGAGCACTACCAGCAGATCAGCGGGCTGTCGACGGAGAACATCGACTATTACCTGGTGCTGGCGAATTGGAAGCTCGGCATCGTGCTGGAGAAGACCTATGCGGCCGGCGTGCGAACCGGCAAGGTGGACTCCAAGATTCAAGGCGCCTTCGGGGCGATGATCCCCCAGCTCATCGCCACGGCGGCCGAGCTGGCGAGGGCACACTGAAATGGCTTACGTGGAGCGGCTTTTCGACCTCACCGACCGGGTGGTGCTGGTCACCGGCGGCAGCCGCGGGCTGGGCCGCGAGATGGCGTTCGGCGCCGCCCGGTGCGGCGCCGACGTGGTGATCGCCAGCCGCAACATGGACAACTGCGTGGCCACCGCCAAGGAGATCGAGGCCGAGACCGGGCGCGCAGCCGTGCCGTATCAGGTGCACGTGGGCCGCTGGGACCAGCTCGACGGCTTGGTCGAGGCGACCTATGACCGGTTCGGCAAGGTCGACGTATTGATCAACAACGCGGGCATGTCGCCGCTGTACGACAAGCTGACCGACGTCACCGAGAAGCTGTTCGACGCGGTGGTCAACCTCAACCTCAAGGGTCCGTTCCGGTTGTCGGCCCTGGTTGGCGAGCGCATGGTGGCGGCCGGACGGGGGTCGATCGTCAACGTGAGCACGGCCGGATCGCTGCGCCCGACACCCGACATCGTCCCCTATGCCGCCGCCAAGGCCGGCCTCAATGCCATGACCGAAGCCTTGGCGAAGGCGTTCGGGCCGGCGGTGCGGGTCAACACGCTGATGGCCGGCCCGTTCCTGACCGACGTGAGCAAGGCCTGGAACCTCGAGGCGGCCCACGGCAAGCCGTTCGCGCACCTGGCTCTGCAGCGGGCCGGGGAGCCGGCCGAAATCGTGGGCGCCGCACTGTTTTTGGCGTCCGATGCGTCCAGTTTCACCACCGGCTCCATCCTGCGCGCCGACGGCGGAATCCCCTAGCAGATAGGAGCGATCGAATGTCTTGGGACTTCTCCACCGAACCGGAATTTGCCGAGAAAATCGACTGGGTCCGCGAGTTCGTCCGCCAGGAGGTGGAACCCCTCGAGGTGCTGTTCCCGGGTTGCGAGTTCCTGCCGCTGAACGACGAGCGCCGGCGCATCGTCGATCCGCTCAAGCAGCAGGTCCGCGACAAAGGCTTGTGGGCACCGCATTTGGGCCCCGAACTCGGCGGTCAGGGCTTCGGCGCGGTGAAGCTGACGTTGATCAATGAAATCCTGGGCCGCAGCCCGTGGGCGCCGATCGTGTTCGGCACCCAGGCGCCGGACACGGGCAACGCCGAGATCATCGCCCGCTTCGGTACGCAGGAACAAAAGGACCGCTATCTCGCCGGGCTGTTGTCCGGGGAGATCTTCTCGTGCTTTTCGATGACCGAGCCGCAGGGCGGGGCCGATCCGCGAGTCTTCCGCACGCGCGCCTTCCGTGATGGCGACGACTGGGTGATCACCGGGCGAAAGTACTTCTCCTCCAACGCCTCCGTCGCGTCCTTCTTCATCGTCGTCGCGATCACCGACCCGGACGTGCCCGTCCACCGCGGCGCCTCGACCTTTCTGGTGCCGGCCGGCAGTGATGGGCTGACCATCGAGGCCACCCATCACCTAGTCGGCGCGCTGCCGCACGAGCCCGGGCACTCGCTGGTGCACTACGACGGGGTCCGGGTGCCGTCGGACGCGCTGCTGGGCGAAGCCGGGCAGGGCTTCATGATCCTGCAGACCCGGCTCGCCGGTGGGCGCCTGCACCACGCGATGCGCTCGATCGGGGTGGCCCAACGCGCGGTGGAGATGATGGCCCGGCGCGCGAAAAGCCGCTTCACACAAGGTAGTTCACTGGCCGACAAGCAGCTGGTGCAGGCGTTCATCGCCGACTCCTACACCGAGTTGATGCCGTTCCGGTTGGCGGTGCTGCACGCGGCATGGCTGATCGACACCGCCGGGGAGCACGCGGCCCGCGCCGAGATCGGCGCGTGCAAGATACTGGCGTCGCAGGTGCTCAAATCGATTGGGCTGCGCGCGATCCAGGTGCACGGCGCCCTCGGCACCACCGACCAGCTGCCGCTGGTCAACGTGCTGCTCGGCGGGGTTGCGCTCGGGCTGGCCGACGGGCCGACCGAGGCCCACAAGGTGAACCTGGCCCGGCTGCTGCTCAAGGGGTACGAGGCCGAGGACGCCGAATGGCCGAGCGAGCTGCTGGACATCCGGCGCGAGGCCGCCCGGTCCAAGTACGGCGACCTCATCGACCGGGTTCCGGCCCTGCCCGATTCGCCGTGACCAGCAGGGTGACCGCGGCGGTCGAGCGGGCGCTCGACGACCGCCAGCGCGAAGCCACCGAGGAGGTCGAGCGCATCCTGGCCGCCGCCGTGCGCGTCATGGAACGCGTCGCGCCCGAACCGCCGCGGGTGAGCGACATCGTCACCGAGTCCGGCTCGTCGAACAAGGCGTTCTACCGCTATTTCGCCGGCAAGGACGAACTGATCCTGGCCGTGATGGAACGCGGGGTGGGCATCGTGGTGTCCTACCTCGAGCACCAGATGGCCAAGGAGCCGAACCCCCGCGACCAGGTCGCGCGCTGGATCGAGGGCACGCTCGCGCAGGTGGCCGACCCGCACCTGATCAGCATGAGCCGCGCGGCCGCCGGGCAGATGTCGGCCGGCACGAATTGGCGGGCGGCGGATCAGGAGATGATGCGGCCGCTGCGCGATCTGCTCGTCGAACCCGTTGCGGCGCTGGGCAGCAGCGACGTCGAGCGGGACGTGGAGGCCGTGTTCAGTTGCACGGCGGCGACGATGCGCCGATACGTGGGCTCGGGCGACCGGCCGAAGCCCGACGACATCGCACACCTGGTGCAATTCTGTCTACGCGGCCTGGGGGTCAGTTGATGCGCGCGGTCGTCTGCCGTTCCTACGGCACCCCGGAAGATCTGGTTCTCGAGGACGTCGACGATCCCGTGGCCGGTCCCGGGCAGCTGTTGGTGCGCGTCCACGCCGCCGCCGTCAACTTCCCCGACGTCCTGTTCATCGCCGGCAAGTATCAGGTCAAGATCCCGCCGCCGTTCATCCCGGGCAACGAGATCGCCGGTGAGGTGATTGCCGCCGGCGACGGCGCGCCGTTTCGCCCAGGGCAGCGCGTGGCCGGAACCACTTTCGGGGCGTTCGCCGAGCAGGCGTTGCTGGACGCGAGCCAGGCGACGCTCGTCCCCGACGACGCCGACTTCGCCTCGGCGGCCGCCTTCGGCGTCACCTACCGCACCGCGTATCACGCGTTGCGCTCGACCGCCGCGGTGGCGCAAGGGGATTGGGTGGTCGTGCTGGGCGCGGCGGGCGGCGTGGGGCTGGCCGCCGTCGACCTGGCCGTCGCCCTGAAAGCGCGGGTGCTCGCCGCGGCGTCGAGCACCGACAAACTCGAACTCTGCCGCCGACGCGGCGCCGAGGCGACCGTCGACTACGACCGGGAGGACTTGAAGTCACGCATCCGCGAGCTCACCGGCGACGCCGCCAGGGTGGTCATCGACCCGGTAGGCGGGCCGTACGCGGAGCCGGCGCTGCGCGCGCTGGCGCGCGGCGGCACCTTCGTCACGCTGGGCTACGCGGCCGGGACGATACCGGCCATCCCGCTGAACCTCGTTCTGCTCAAAGACATCTGCGTGCGCGGCATGGAGATCCGCACCTTCATGGCAGACCATCCCGACGAGGCCGTCCGCGACATGCGGGAATTGTCGGAAATGTTCGCCGCCGGAACGATCCGGCCGTACATCGGGGCGCGATTCCCGTTGTCCGACACCGCCGCCGCGCTGCGGCATGTGGCCGACCGCAAAGTGCTGGGCAAAGTCGTCATCGACGTCACGGCGTGACGATGTTGAAGCTCGGGTCCGGCTGGTCCAGCACCCCCAAGAAGGCCCGTAGCGCGTCCTGATCGCCCGATATCTGCAGGCCGGGCGAGGCGAAGTCGCCCAGCGCCGCCGTCAGGATCCGAGACTTGCTGTCCAGCTTGACCGTAACGGTGGCCGTCGCCGGATCGGCCGCCGCCCTGCGGTACACCAGCACCCCGTTGCGCAGGGTGAGCCGGTAGTTGACGTCCAGATCCGTAAAGGCGATATCGATCGCGACATCGAGATCCCAGCTTCTCGGCCCGTCGACCCGGATCGCGAGGCTGTCGAAGATCTGCTCCGGTGTCAACTGGGACAGCATCGTGGGCGAGGCGACCTGAGCCGCGGTGCCGAAGTTGCCGCTTCGCAATTCGGTTGCGCCGCTGAGGAAGAAGTTGCGCCAGGTCGCGTTCTCCGCGCCGTAGGCCAGCTGTTCGAGCGTGTCGGCGTACAGCTCGCGGGCACCGGCGTGCCCGTCGTCGGCGAAGGTCGCGTGATCCAGCAGCGTTGCCGCCCAACGAAAGTCGCCGGCGTCGTACGCCGCCTGAGCCAGGCCCACTACCCGGTCGATTCCACCCATCGCCTCAACGTAACGCGGCGCGAGAGCCTCCGGCGGATGCGGCCACAACCGGCCCGGGTTGCCGTCGAACCAGCCCATGTAGCGCTGGTAGACCGCCTTCACGTTGTGGCTGACCGACCCGTAATAACCGTGGGTGTGCCAGGCGCGTTCGAGCGCGGGCGGCATCCGGAACATCTCCGCGATCTCAACACCGGTGTAGCCCCTATTGAGCAGTCGCAGCGTCTGGTCGTGCAGATAGGCGTACATGTCGCGTTGCAGGGATAGAAACTCGACGATGCTGTCCCGGCCCCAGGTCGGCCAGTGGTGCGAGGCGAACACCACGTCGGCGCGGTCGGCGAAGGTGTCGATCGCCTCGGTGAGGTAGCCGGACCAGGCGTGCGGGTCGCGCACCAGCGCGCCGCGCAGCGTCAGCAGGTTGTGCAGGTTGTGCGTGGCGTTTTCGGCCATGCACAGCGCGCGGAAAGCCGGGAAGTAGAAATGCATTTCGGCCGGGGCCTCGGTGCCGGGCGCCATCTGGAATTCGATCTCCACGCCGTCGATGGTGTGCTTCTCGCCGGTCTCGCGGATGTCGATGGTCGGGACGATGATCGCCACCTCGCCGGTGGACGGGGCCTGGCCCAGCCCGCAGCCCACCTGGCCCATCGGGCCGCGCGGCAGCAGGGAGCCGTACATGTAGGTCGCTCGGCGCGTCATGGCCGGGCCGGCGTAGACGTTCTCCTGCACGGCGTGCTCTACGAAACCGTCCGGCGCCAGCACGGCCACCGCACCGGAGTCGACCTCCGCCTGCGAGGTGACGCCCAGGACGCCGCCGAAATGGTCGACATGGCTGTGCGTGTAGATCACCGCGACGACGGGGCGGTCGCCGCCGCGGTGCGTGCGGTACAGGCCGAGGGCGGCGGCCGCGACCTCGGTGGAGACCAGCGGGTCGATAACGATGATGCCGGTGTCCGTTTCGACGAACGTGACGTTGGAGATGTCGAGCCCACGGACCTGGTAGATGCCCGGAACCACTTCGTAGAGGCCTTGTTTCGCGGCCAGCGTCGACTGCCGCCACAGGCTGGGGTGCACCGACGTCGGAGCGGGGCCGCCGAGGAAGGAGTACGCGTCGTTGTCCCACACCACCCGTCCGTCGGCGGCCTTGATGACGCACGGCGACAGGGCGGCGATGAAGCCACGATCGGCGTTGTCGAAGTCCGCGTCGTCATCGAATGGCAGCGCGTGCGCGCCGTGTGCCGCCTCGATGACCGCGGTGGGGCGTTTGTGTTCCACGCCAATACATTGCCATTGCGCGGCCATTCCGCACAGCGTTCATTGGCAACCGACCAATGAACATGCAAACAATTACCTCGAACCCTAGATATTGAGTCCAGTTAACCCGCATACTGCCCAGACGGCCCTCAATGCCGAGGGTCGCAACTTTCGGGCGAAGGAGAACACGTGAAGCGTGGACTGATGGTCGCGGCGGTTGGAGCGGCAGTTCTAGCCGCCGGTATTTCCGGCTGTTCCAGCAACAAGTCGAGTTCGGGCGGTTCGGGCACTAGTTCGGCCATCAACACCTCGGCGGGCGCTGCCAGCGGAACCAAGGTCCTCATCGACGGTAAGGACCAGAACGTGAGCGGCTCGGTCGTGTGCACGACCGCAGGCGGCAACGTGAACATCGCGATCGGCGGTGCGGCGACCGGAATCGCCGCCGTTCTCACCGACGCCAATCCGCCCCAGGTGAAATCGGTTGGGCTGGGCAACGTCAACGGCGTGACGCTCGGCTACACCTCCGGGACCGGCCAGGGCAACGCCTCCGCCGAAAAGAACGGCAACAGCTACAAGATCACCGGCACAGCCACCGGGGTCGACATGGCCAACCCGATGCAACCGGTGAACAAGCCGTTCGAAATCGACGTCAACTGCTCTAGCTAGCTGAGCTCGCGGGCGGTTGCCACCCGTTCAGTGGCAACCGCACCGTGAACTCGGTATGGCCGGGTGAACTTTTCACCGCGATCGTGCCGTCGTGCGCCTTGACCACAGCGGACACGATCGCCAGACCCAGTCCGGTGCTGCCGCCCTTGCGCGAACGCGAGGTGTCTCCGCGGGCGAACCGCTCGAACACTTCGGACTGCAACGCCGCCGGGATGCCGGGTCCGTTGTCGATGACCTGCAGCACGGTGTGTGCCGGCTCGGTGGTCAACCGCGTGGTCACGACCGTGCCCGCGCCGGTGTGCAGGCGGGCGTTGGCGAGCAGGTTGGTCAGCACCTGGTGCAGCCGGGCGCCATCACCCGTGACGATCACGGGCTCCTCGGGCAGGTCGAGCTCCCACTGATGGTCTCCTCCGGCGACGTGCGCGTCGTTGACCGCGTCGACCGCCAGCCGCGACAAATCGACCGGTTCGCGCTCCAGCGGCCGGCCGGAATCCAGGCGCGCCAATAGCAGCAAGTCCTCGACCAGGCGCGTCATCCGTTCGGTCTCGGAGGCCACCCGACTCATGGCGTGGGCTATTGCCTCCCGGTCCCCGCCTTCGCGGTCCATGCGCTGGGTGAGTTCGGTGTAGCCGCGGATCGCGGCCAGCGGCGTGCGCAGTTCGTGACTGGCGTCGGCGACGAACTGGCGCACCCGGGTCTCGCTCGCCTGCCGCGCCGACAGCGCGGCCGCGATGTGGTCAAGCATCCGGTTGAGGGCCGATCCGAGCTGGCCCACCTCGGTGGCCGGGTTCGCGTCGGATTCGCGGACCCGGACCGGCAGCTGGACCTCGCCGCGGTCCAGCGGCAGGTCGGCCACGTTGCTCGCGGTCTGCGCGACGCGACGCAGCGGCGCCAGCGCCCGCCGGATGATGATTACCCCGGCGATGGTCGCGGCCGCCAGCGCTATCACGGTGACGATCGCGAAGATGATCAGCATCCGGATCAGGGTGGCGTCGACATTCGACATCGACAGGCCGGTGACGATGGTGTCGCCGCCGTTTCGGCTCGGGGCCGCGACCACCCGGTAACGGCCGAGGCCGTCCAGGTTCAGGGTCACGGGCGCGCGGCTGTCGGCGATCTGTTCCAGTTGGGTCTGGGCGGTTGAGGTCAGCGCGGCCCGGGTCCCACTGCTGGTGAGGTAGCCGGCATCGACCGTCTTGCCGTGGTTGATCACCGCGGCGACCATGCCGGCCGGCTGACCGGGGGCGTCCAGGAATCGGGGGCCGGGGCCGGGCCGCTGATAGTAGGAGTGGTCGCGCCGCGGCCGGTTCGGTTCGGGATACATCAGTGCCGACCGGAACGACGTGCCGGCGAGTTGCCCGTCGAGCTGTTTCACCAGGTGATGGTTCAGCGCCAGCTCGGTCACCGCGGTGATGCCGACGCACACGATGGCCAGCACGACTATCTGCCCGACCAGCAGCCGCAGGCGCAACGACCAGGCCCGGCGCGAGCTGGCCAACGGTCGCGACCCGCGGCGCCCGGCTTCGCCGGGCTTGCGATCGCTCCTGCCCAACGGTCGCGACCCGCGGCGCCCGGCTTCGCCGGGCTTGCGATCGCTCCTAGCGGGCCGGCTTGAGGACATAGCCCGCGCCGCGCAGCGTGTGGATCATGGGCTCGCGGCCGTTGTCGATCTTCTTGCGCAGGTACGAGATGTACAGCTCGACGATGTTGGACCGGCCGCCGAAGTCATAACTCCACACCCGGTCGAGGATCTGGGCCTTGCTCAGCACCCGCTTGGAATTGCGCATCATGAAGCGCAGCAACTCGAATTCGGTGGAGGTCAACGCGATCGGCTCGCCCGCGCGGGTGACCTCGTGACTGTCCTCGTCGAGCACCAGGTCGCCGACCACCAGTTGCGCGCCGCTGTCCACCGTCGTCACGCCGGTGCGCCGCAGCAGCGCCCGCAGCCGCAGCACCACCTCTTCGATGCTGAACGGTTTGGTGACATAGTCGTCGCCGCCCGCGGTCAACCCGGCGATGCGGTCTTCGACGGCATCCTTGGCCGTCAGCAGGAGCACCGGCAGCTGGGGGTTCTCCTCGCGCAGCTTGTGCAGGACGTCGAGCCCGCTCATGTCGGGCAGCATCACGTCGAGGACGACCACATCCGGGCGCTGGGCGCGGGCCGCGGCGATCGCCGATGACCCGTCACTGGCCGTAGCGATGTTCCAGCCCTCGTACCGCAGCGCCATCGACACCATCTCGGCCAGGACGGACTCGTCGTCCACCACCAGAACGTTGATCGGATTGCCGTCGGCGCGACACATGACAACCCGCTCGACGGATGCTCGCGGCTGTGTCACACGTTCCAGTATGCGCACCGCGCTGAGCCGTGGCTATGGCTTACCTTTGCGCTGCCTGTGAACGGGATCGCGCGACTGCCGGGCAGTCGCGCGATCCCGTTTTCCCGGCGAGGTGGCTAATACCAGTAGCGCCGGCCGGCGACCGGACGCCCGACGGAGCCCATAATCCACAAGATGGCCCCGATAACGAGCAAGACGATACCGAGTACCCACAGCAAATGGATACCGAAAACAAATCCGAGAATTAACAGGATCGCACCGAGGACAATCATGACACTTTCCTTAATGTGAGGGGTTCTATGCTGCTGGGCATCGAGCTGGGCTGCGGGACATGGCAATCCTTGACTTTCGGGTTGACGCCCGCGTAATTCAAAGGGCCCGCGACCACGGTCAACGCGATGTTTCCAGCCGTGACACAACTGGTTGAGTCACCCTTGAAGTAATCGCGTTGCCATGCCGCAAAAACCCCGATCAGCAGCCATACCAAGGCAATGGTGCCGATGATTCCGCTGCCACGCATGGTGACCTCCAATGTGGACGAGAAAAATTTCTCGTGGACGGTAGTTACCCATTCGACTTGCGTCTAAACATGGCCCGGGATGAATTCGGCAGTGCCCCAGCGGAGCCCGCTGGGATCAGGCGTGCTCGGCGAGCCATGCGGCGGCCCGCCGCTTGGAGGCCCGCGAAAGCCACGCGTCCTGGATGAGCTCGGCCAGTTCCGTCCTGCCGATTTCGCCGAGCCGGGCGGCCCGCACCAGCACCGAGGGATGCCCGTCGAAGTGGTCGGTGCTGAAGAACGGTGACGCGGGGTCCTGGATCAACGCCAGCTTGTCGCTTTCGGACTCCACCCAGAGCATGATCACGTCGGCATATCGTTCGCCGGTGTCGGGATCGGTGGCATCGGGCTGCGGCGTGCGGAAGAAGACGAAAGACTTGCCGCCCACCTGATAGATCGCGTTGCCCTTCGGGCCCTCCAGACGCTGCACGTGCGGCATCGACGCGGCGATCTCGTGCACGTCGCGCACTCGTGCCGGTCGATCAGCCACACCGGTGAGGGTAGCGGCCATGCGCGCGTGGGCGTTTGAGTGTCGTCCGCCCTAGCCGCGGCGCTGCGCGGAGACATACAGCGTGGGGGGCATCGCATGCTCGGATCCCTGCGGTACGCGCCGGCCGTAGCGAGCCATCAACTCCGAAAACGTCGCCGTGGCGACGTCCCAGCCCCGTTCGCGCAGCCAGCCGTCGACCGGCGTGCGCTCCTCCGCGTACCAGAGGTCGTCGAAATCGGTGATCTCGGCGTCGACCAACTTGGCCGCCGCGGCACGCATGCGCTGCATGTCCTCGCGCTGGCGCCGGACGACGTCGGGGTCGGTGAAACCCTCACCGGGCACGTTGGAGGCGAGCCAACTGCCCTGCGCGCTCAGCGAGTGGACGCGCTCGAACAGCAAGTCCTGGGCCTGCGCGGGCAGGTAACGAACCAGGCCCTCCGCCGACCAGGCCGCCGGCCGCGACGGGTCAAACCCGGCCTCCCGCAACGCCGTTGGCCAGTCCTGCCGCAGATCGATGGCGACGTTCACCAGTTGCGCCTTGGGTTCGGCGCCGTGCTCGCGCAGCGTGTTGGACTTGAACTCCAGCACCTTGGGCTGGTCCAGCTCGTAGACAACCGTGCCGTCCGGCCAGGGCAATCGCCAGGTCCGCGCGTCCAGGCCGGCGGCCAGGATGACCACCTGGCGGACGCCGGCGTCCGCCGCGCCCAGGAAGAACTCGTCGAAAAACGCTGTGCGCGTGGCCATGAAGTCGATCATCAGCTGGATCCGCGACCCCACTTCCGGCTCCAGCTCCACCGCCTTGGCCAGCGCCGCGGGATCCGCGTAGATGCTCCACATGCCCTCGCCCGCGGCGTCCACAAACACCCGCGCGAAGGGATCGTTGATCAGGGGATCCTCGCTCGCCGTCTCGGCTGCCCGCGCCGCGGCGACGCCCAATGCGGTGGCCCCCACGCTTTGGGTGATGTCCCAGGAGTCGTTGTCGGTACGCGGCATCGCCAGTTCCTTCCAGGCCCGAGAGTCAGTTAGTTCCGCACACTATTGTTCCAGCCTCCGCCACCCCCGGCCGCGTTCAGGCGGTGACTTACGCTCTTTCCCAGTGGGCCCACAGGTTGCCGAAGGGAGCGCCGCGATGACGCGCACGCCGCACGAACTGGCCGTGGCCGGGGTCGACCTCGACGCCGTAGCGACGTGGATGTCCGAGCGGGGGCTCGGCGAGGGCCCGATTCAGGATGTTTCCGCCGTCACCGGCGGCACCCAGAACGTCATGCTGCGGTTCACCCGGGCCGGCCGGCCCTACGTGCTGCGGCGCGGGCCGCGGCACCTGCGCCCGCGGAGCAACAGCGTCATCCTGCGGGAAACGAAAGTCCTTGCCGCACTGGCCGGCTCCGATGTGCCGCACCCGCATCTGATCGCGGCGTGCGAGGACCCCGGCGTGCTGGGCGACGCCGTCTTCTACCTGATGGACCCGGTCGACGGGTTCAACGCCGGCGAGGGGCTGCCGCCGTTGCATGCCGGCGATCGAAGTGTGCGGCACGGCATGGGCCTCTCGATGGCCGACGCGCTGGCCAAGCTGGGCGCGGTCGACCATGTGGCGGTGGGTCTCGTCGACTTCGGCAAGCCGGAGGGCTTTCTGGAACGCCAGGTGCCGCGCTGGCTTTCGGAGCTGGACTCCTACAACGAGTACGACGGCTACCCCGGGCCCGACATCCCGGGCATCGAGGAGGTCTCGAGCTGGCTGGACCGCCACCGGCCGACAACCTGGACACCCGGCATCATGCACGGCGACTACCACGCCGCCAACGTGATGTTCTCCCGCACCGGGCCGGACGTGGTCGCGATCGTCGACTGGGAAATGTGCACTATCGGCGACCCGCTGCTGGACCTGGGCTGGCTGTTGGCCACCTGGCGCCAGCCCGACGGCTCCAGCGTGTTCAGCCACGCCCTGGGCGGTCAGGACGGGCTGGCCAGCACCGACGAGCTGTTCGAACGCTACGCCGCCAACACCACCCGCGACCTGTCCCACATCACCTGGTACACCGTGCTGGCCTGCTTCAAGCTGGGCATCGTGATCGAGGGGACGCTGGCGAGGGCCTGCGCGGGGAAGGCCGAAAAAGAGGTCGGCGATCAGCTGCACGCGGCCACGGTGCACCTGTTCGAGCGGGCGCTGCGCCTCATCGACGGCGCGGTCTGATCCACTAACATCTGCGTTCGTGCCTTACCCCGAGGAACCCGACTACTACTCCGAGCCGACCCAAGCCGCGTATGGCGGGTACTACGACGAGCCGGCGCCCGAGCCGGAGCCGCCCACCCCGTGGTACCGCCGTCCGGCGGCGCTGGTCGCGGCCGGCGCGCTCGGGGTGATCGTGCTCGCCGCGCTGGTGTTCGCGGTGGTCAAACTCGCGACCGGTTCGCCCGCCCACGGCCCGGCGGCGACGACAACGACCACCACCGCCACCGTTCCGTCCACCACGGTGACCACCACGACTTCGCAACCGTCCCGGCACCACGGCGGCGGTGGGGCACCGGCGCCGACCGAGACCGTCACCGAGACGGTCCCCCCGCCGAGCACGGACACCCCCAGCACCGACACCCCGCCCCCCACCACGACGGAGCCGCCGAGCACCGTCACGGCCTCGCCGAGCACCGAGACCAGCACCGTCACCCAAACCGTGACGGTTCCCCCGCGCCGCGGGCCGTTCGGGGGCCCGTTCGGGGGACGGTAGGGATCCTCGGCCGTCGCCGGCAAGGTTGGGACACAACGGTTTTCGGCCGGGGATCAACCGGGATGTGAAGCGGCCACGGCGATTAGAGCGCGCCCGAAGGGATTCGAACCCCTAACCTTCTGATCCGTAGTCAGATGCTCTATCCGTTGAGCTACGGGCGCCGGTCGTTCAGTTGTCTTACGTTGTGCTCCTCCAACAGGAGTCAGCGGAGGCGAGAGGATTTGAACCTCCGGTCCCCTTTGAGGGGGACAACTCATTAGCAGTGAGCCCCATTCGGCCGCTCTGGCACGCCTCCCTTTTGGACTTTTCGAGGGTACCCGACCCCGGTCCGGTCTCGCGGAACCGGCCATACTGTACACATTCGCGACATAAACTGTCGAAGTGACCGCCCGCCTGCGTCCCGAACTGGCCGGATTGCCAGTGTATGTGCCCGGCAAGAACGTGCCGGGCTCCATCAAACTGGCCAGCAACGAGACCGTGCACGGCCCGCTGCCCAGCGTGCATGCGGCGATCGAGCGTGCCGTTGCCGTCGTCAACCGCTACCCGGACAACGCCAGCGTCGACCTCAAGGCGGCGCTGGCCATGCACCTGGGCCCCGACGTCGCCCCCGAACACATCGCAGTCGGTAGCGGTTCCGTCACCCTGTGCCAGCAGCTGGTGCAAATCACCGCATCCGCCGGCGACGAGGTGATGATGGGCTGGCGCAGCTTTGAGTGCTACCTGCCCATCGTCCAGGTGTCCGGCGCCACCGCGGTCAAAGTGCCGTTGACCGACCACACCCACGACCTCGACGCCATGCTCGCCGCGATCACCGACCGCACCCGGCTGATCTTCGTCTGCAACCCGAACAATCCGACGTCGACGGTGGTCGATCCCGAAGCCCTGAGGCGTTTCGTCGAGGCCGTGCCGCCGCACATCCTGATCGCCATCGACGAGGCCTACGTCGAATACATCCGCGACGGCATGCTGCCCAACAGCCTCGATCTGGCCCTCAACCGCAGCAATGTCGTTGTGCTGCGGACCTTTTCGAAGGCCTACGGACTGGCGGGCCTGCGCGTCGGGTATGCGGTCAGCCACCCCGACCTGATCACCGCGCTGGACAAGGTCGTCATGCCGTTCGCGGTGACGAACGTCGCGCAGGCGGCCGCGATCGCCTCGCTGGAGGCGTCCGGCGAACTGATGGCCCGCACCGACGCGCTGGTCGCCGAGCGGACCCGGGTCACCGCCGAGCTGCGCGGCGCCGGGTTCACCCTGCCGCCGTCGCAGGCCAACTTCGTCTGGCTGCCGCTGGGCGCCCGGACCGAGGACTTCACCGAGCAGGCCGCCAACGCGCGGCTGGTGGTGCGGCCGTTCGCCGGCGAGGGGGTGCGCGTCACCATCGGTGCGGTGGAGGAGAATGACGCCCTGCTGCAATTCGCCTGCGACTGGATTTCCCGCACCGAACCGTAAGGAGTCGTCCGTTGAACTTGGCGCGCAAACTGTTCACCGAGTTCAAGGAGCGTGACGGCGACATTCCCGACGCCGAGCTCGACGACTTCTGGGCGAGGCTCGAGCCCGCGACCATCGAGGGCATGCTCGGCGAGTGGAAGGGCGGCGAGTTCCGCACGGGCCACCGGATGAACGGTCAGCTGGAGAAGGCCGGCTGGTTCGGCAAGACCTTCAAATCGGTCCGCGACGTGCAGCCGCTGGTCTGCCTCGACGCCGACGGCAACAAGTTTTCGAACGTCGAGATGGGCAAGGGCGAGGCCAGCCTGTGGCTGGAAGAGTTCCGCGGCGAGGTCACCGCGACGATGGTCTATGACGGCCAGCCCGTGCACGACCACTTCAAGTTGATCGACGATGACGCCGTGATGGGCATCATGAACGGCAAGGGCGTCCGGGATAACGGCCGGTATTACTACTTCTACCTGGAGCGGGTGTAGTAGCTCGACCAGCGTGCGTCTACGGCTTTGAGTGTGTAGCCAGGGCGGGGATCCGGGCCGAAATGCGCCCTGAGCGCACTCCCAAAGCCCTCATCGCACACGCGATGGACACGCGATGGGCGCGATGGGCGCGCGATATGGGCGTATGGGCGTGATACCCGGCCCGAATTACCGCGCCGGGTCGCGGCCGGTGAAGGCGACCAACCGCTCCAGCGCGCCGGCGTCCTCGGGCACGTCGACCGGGTCGTCGAAGCCGGCGCCACCGCGGAACTCGGGCCGGATGATGTTGCGGGCCAGCCCCAGCACGTACTCGGACAGCGGCTCGGGCGCGTTCACCTCGTGTCCCACCGCGGCGGCGTAATCCCAAGCGTGGACCAGGAATTCGATCGACAGGACGCCGCACGCGCCCTTGGCGGGCATCTCCCCTTTGCCGAACGGCACCGACCCGTCCAGGCCGTGCCGATGCCAGGCGTCCAGCGCGGGCCGGGCCGCCGCGACCACCCGCCGTTCCACCGAATCACCGTCGTCGGCTTCGGGGATCTCCGCGCCGACCATGCCGCCCAGCGCGGTGATCGACTTCAACAGGTGATCGGTCAACTGCGCCACGTCGAACTCCGCGCACGGCGTCTGGCGGGACAGGTCGTCGGCGGCGATGGTGTGCAGCACCCGCTGCAGCACCCCGAGGGTGTCCTCGGCGCTGTGCAGTTCGTCGGTGGGCGGGGAATGCGGGCCGGGCCGCAAATCAGGAGCCATATTTGCCACGCTACGGTCTCGATATGGCGCAAGCATACGAATCCGTCACGGTGGAAACGAAAGATCACGTCGCCCAGGTGACGCTGATCGGGCCGGGCAAGGGCAACGCGATGGGCCCGGCGTTCTGGTCGGAGATGCCGGAGCTGTTCGCGGCGCTGGACGCCGACCCCGAGGTGCGGGCGATCGTGCTGACCGGTTCGGGCAAGAACTTCAGCTACGGCCTGGACGTGCCCGCGATGGGTGGGTCGTTCACCCCGCTGCTGTCCGGGGACGCGCTGGCCGGCCCCCGCGCGGTGTTCCACCGCGAGGTCAAACGGATGCAGGGCGCGATCACCGCGGTCGCGGACTGCCGCACCCCGACCATCGCGTCGGTGCATGGCTGGTGCATCGGCGGCGGCGTCGACCTCATCTCGGCGGTCGACATCCGCTACGCCAGCGCCGACGCCAAATTCTCGGTGCGCGAGGTCAAGCTCGCCATCGTCGCCGACGTGGGCAGCCTGGCCCGCCTGCCGATGATCCTGGGCGACGGCCACCTGCGCGAGCTGGCGCTGACCGGCAAGGACATCGACGCGGCCCGCGCGGAGAAGATCGGCCTGGTCAACGACGTGTACGCCGACGCCGACGCCACGCTGGCCGCCGCGCACGCCACCGCCGCCGAGATCGCCGCCAACCCGCCGCTGACCGTCCACGGCGTCAAGGACGTCCTCGACCAGCAGCGCGCCGCGGCCGTGTCGGAGAGCCTGCGCTACGTCGCCGCCTGGAACGCGGCCTTCCTACCGTCCAAGGACCTGACCGAGGGCATCGCGGCGACATTCGAGAAGCGCCCGCCGCAGTTCACCGGCGAGTGAGCCGCCGACACGTACCCTCGCTGAGGTGACATCAGACGGGAGAATCCGCGTCCCGGCCGACTTGGACGCCGTGACGACGATCGGCGACGAAGACCACTCCGAGATCGACGGCGCCGCCGTCGACCGGATCTGGGCGGCCGCGCGGCACTGGTACGCGGCCGGCTTTCACCCCGCCATCCAGCTGTGCCTCCGCCGCAACGGGCGCGTCGTGCTCAACCGGGCGATCGGCCACGGCTGGGGCAACGCCCCGACCGACCCGCCAGACGCCGAGAAGATCCCCGTCGCACCGGACACGCCGTTCTGCGTGTACTCCGCGGCCAAGGGGATGGCGGCGACCGTGGTGCACATGCTCGTCGAGCGCGGGGTGTTCTCGCTCGACGACCGCGTCTGCGACTACATCCCCACGTTCACCAGCCACGGCAAGGACCGAATCACCATCCGGCACGTCATGACGCACAGCGCCGGGCTGCCCTTCCCCACCGGACCCAAGCCGGACGTCCGACGCGCGGACGACCATGAGTACGCGCAGCAGAAGCTGAGCGAGCTGCGCCCCCTGTACCGGCCGGGGTTGGTGCACATCTACCACGCGCTCACCTGGGGTCCGCTCGTTCGGGAGATCGTCTACGCCGCCACCGGCAAGGAGATCCGCGAGATTCTGGCGACCGAGATCCTCGACCCGCTCGGCTTCCGGTGGACCAACTTCGGCGTCGCCAAGGAGGACCTGCCCCTGGTCGCCCCGAGTCACGCGACCGGCCGACCGTTGCCGCCGGTGGTCGCGCAGATCTTCCGCAAGGCGATCGGCGGGACGGTGCACGAGCAGATCCCCATCACCAACACCCCGCTCTTCCTCACCACGATCATCCCGTCGTCCAACACGGTGTCGACCGCCAACGAGATGTCCAGGTTCGCCGAAATCTGGCGCCGCGGCGGCACTCTCGACGGGGTGCGGGTGGTCAGCCCCGAGACGATGTACGGCGCGGTCAAGGAATGCCGCCGGCTGCGACCGGATTTCGCCGTCGGGCTGCAACCCGCGCGGTGGGGCACCGGCTTCATCCTGGGCACCGACCGGTGGGGGCCGTTCGGGCGCCACGCGCCGCACGCCTTCGGCAACCTCGGCCTGGTCAACATCGCGATCTGGGCCGACCCGGCGCGCGGCCTGGCGGCCGGCGTGGTGAGCAGCGGCAAACCCGGCCGCGATCCGGAAGCCAAGCGCTACACCGCCCTGCTGGACAAGATCACCGCGGAGATCCCCGCCGGTTGAGGGCGCCCTCGGGTGGGAACACTGCCGCCATGGCTACCTACCGAGTGCTCAACCCGAAGGGCGACGTCGTCGCGACCAAGGACATCGAAAGCGCCGACAAGGCGCACGCGTGGTTCGCCGATGAGGCGGTCGAGGGCAACGAACTGGGCTGGCGCATGGAGGTCGAAGCCGACGGCGAATGGCGCTTCTTCGACGACAGCGAGGGCGATCGCAGCTACTAGCGTTCGCCCCCCGACGAGTGGGGCACCCGACACCAGCGGTGGCGGAGGGATTTGAACCCCCGGACGGTGTTAGCCGTCTCTCGCTTTCAAGGCGAGTGCATTAGGCCGCTCTGCCACGCCACCGCTGATTAGGGTAGCGGGACTCGGTAGCGTGGCCACCATGCGCGCAATCGTCGCCGAATCCCCCGATCAGCTTTCCTGGCAGGAGGTGCCGGACGCGTCCGCCGGCCCGGGCGAGGTGCTGATCAAGGTCGCCGCGGCGGGCGTGAACCGCGCCGACGTGCTGCAGGCCGCCGGCAAGTACCCCCCGCCGCCGGGCGCCAGCGAAATCATCGGCATGGAGGTGTCCGGCGTGATCGCCGAAACCGGCGACGGCGTCACGGGTTGGCAAGCGGGACAAGAGGTTTGCGCGCTGCTGGCCGGTGGCGGATACGCCGAGTACGTCGCCGTGCCCGCGGGTCAGGTGATGCCGATTCCCTCCGGTGTCGACCTCATCGACGCGGCCGGGCTGCCGGAGGTGGCCTGCACGGTGTGGTCCAACCTGGTCCTGACCGCCCACCTGGGCAAGGGCCAGCTGCTGCTGATGCACGGTGGCGCCAGCGGCATCGGGACCCACGCGATTCAGGTCGCTCGCGCGCTGGGTGCGCGGGTGGCCATCACGGCCGGTTCGGCGGAGAAGCTGGAGTTCTGCCGCGAGCTCGGCGCCGAGATCACCATCAACTACCGCGACGAGGATTTCGTCGAGCGGCTGCGGGAAAGCGGCGGCGCCGACGTGATTTTCGACATCATGGGCGCCGCCTACCTGGACCGCAACATCGACGCCCTGGCCGTCGACGGGCAGCTGGTCATCATCGGGATGCAGGGCGGCATCAAGGGTGAGCTCAACATCGCCAAGCTGCTGATGAAGCGCGCCCGCGTCATCGGCACCACCCTGCGGGCGCGCCCGGTCACCGGGCCCAACAGCAAGACTGAGATCGTGCAGGCGGTGATCGGGTCGGTGTGGCCGATGATCGCCGAGGGCCGCGTCCGGCCCATCATCGGCGCCCGGCTGCCTATCCAAAGGGCCGGCGAGGCACACCAACAGCTGACGTCGAGCAAGGTGACCGGAAAGGTCGTGCTGACCGTCTAGCCGCCGAGCGTGAACTGAGGGTGACGTTCCGCGCGTTTCGCCGCCGTGACGTCACGTTCGGCGAAAGGGGAGCGGCCGTCAGCCCAAAGACGCCAGCGCGCGCACCAACTGGTCGACCTCCGCCGTCGTCGAGTAGTGCGCCAGCCCGACGGTCACCGCGCCGCCGACGTCGTTGACGCCCAGCACGTCCAGGGCGCGGGAGTTCTCGCACGTGACGGCGAGGATCCCGTTGTCGGCCAACCGCTGCACCACCCGCTCGGCGGGCACCCCGTTCAACGCGAAACTGACGACCGGTATGCGCACCTCCGGCCGTCCGATCACCATCACCAGGGGCAACGACCGCAACGACACCATCAGGTAGTCGAAGATCCGGTTCATGTACAGGCCGGCCGACTGCATCGACACCGAGAGGCGTTCGCGCCTGCTGCCGCGGGCCGACTCGTCGAGCGCCGCCAGATACTCGATGCTGGCGACCACGCCGGCCAGCAGACCGAACTGGTGCGCACCGATCTCGAGGCGCGCCGCCCCGGTGGCCTTGGGGTCCGTCGATATCGAGCCGAACGAGTTGAGCAGCGCCGGGTCGCGGAACACCACCGCGCCGATCGGCGGGCCGCCCCACGCCAGCGCGTTCACCGCCACCACGTCGGCGTCGGTTTCCTTCACGTCGAGCAGGCGGTAGGGCGCGGCGGCGGAATGGTCGACGACCACCAACCCGCCGACGTCGTGCACCAGCTTGGTCATCGCCCGCAGGTCGGTGACCGTGCCCAGCGCCGCGGACGCCGATGAGACGGCGACCAGCCGGGTCGACTTGCCGATCAAGCCCTCCCACTGCCAGGTCGGCAGCTCGCCGGTCTCGATGTCGATCTCGGCCCACTTCACCTTGGCGCCGTAGCGGTGCGCCGCCCGCAGCCACGGGGCGATGTTCGCTTCGTCGTCGAGGCGGCTGACGATCACCTCGTAGCCCAGCCCGGCCCGCGAGGACGACGTCTCGGCCAGCGCCGACAACAGGATCGCGCGGTCGGCGCCGAGCACCACGCCCGCCGGGTCGACGTTGAAGAGGTCGGCCACCGCGGCCCGCGCGGCCTCCAGGATCGCGGCGCTGCGCTGCGCCGACGGGTGCGCACCCACCGCGGTGGCGCTGGACCGGCGGAACGCCGTGGAGACCGTGGTCGCGACGGAATCGGGGATCAGCATCCCGGTCGGTGCGTCGAAGTGCACCCACCCGTCACCCAGCGACGGATGCAGTCCGCGCACCCGGGCGACGTCGTAAGCCATGCCAGCCACCTTAGAGCTTCCGCTTCTCCGCGAAACTGTGACGGTAGCGGGTGCCCGGAGACGCTCGAGCCGTTCCAGCGTGCCGGTGGCTTCGAAGAGGCAGGACACCCGGCCAGCCATACTAGTCGAGTGGGCCTCTGGTTCGGAACGCTGATCGCATTGTTCTTGCTGATAGCGCCCGGGGCGGTCATCGCGCGAATCAGTCAGCTGAGTTGGCCCATCGCCGTCGCGGTCGGCCCGGCGCTGACCTACGGCGCCATCGCGCTGGCGATCATCCCGTTCGGCGCCGTCGGAATCCCGTGGAACGGCTGGACCGCGCTGGCCACGCTGATCGTGGTGTGCCTGGCGATGACGGTCCTGCAGCTGCTGCTCGGCCGCTTCCGCGACACCGAGGCCGAGGCGCGCGGGATCGGCCGGTTGCCGGCGCTGACCGTGGCGGCCGGGGTGCTGCTGGGTGCGCTGTTGATCATGTGGGCGGCCTACCGCGGCCTGGCCGCCCACTGGCAGACGGTGCCGAGCACGTGGGACGCCGTCTGGCACGCCAACGAGGTGCGGTTCATCCTGGACACCGGGCAGGCGTCGTCCACCCACATGGGCGAGCTGCGCAACGTCGAGACGCATCAGACGCTGTACTACCCGTCGGTGTTCCACGCGTGGGTGGCGGTGTTCTGTCAGCTCACCGGGGCGGCGCCCACGACCGGCTACACGGTGAGCTCGGTGGCGGCCTCGGTGTGGCTGTTCCCCGCCAGCGCGGCGATGCTGACCTGGAAGCTGCTGCGGGGGCGCTGGGGGGAATGGCGCACCGCCGCGGCGGCCGCCACCACCGCCGCGCTCTCCGTGTCGTTCACCTCCCTGCCCTACGTCGAGTTCGGCGTCGCCGCGATGCCCAACCTGGCCGCCTACGGCGTCGTCGTCCCCACCTTCGTGCTGATCGCCTCGACGCCGCGGCACCGCGACCGGATCCCCTTAGCGGTGCTGGCCTTCGTCGGGCTGATGTCCGTGCACCTGACCGGCGGGTTCATCGTCGTGCTGTTCCTGGTGGCCTGGTGGTTGCTGGACGTGCTGTGGAATCCGGTGCGCGGGCGGCTCGCCGACGCAATGACGCTCGCCGGCGTGACGGTGACCACCGCGCTGATCCTGCTGCCGCAGTTCATCAGCGTCCGTCAGCAGGAAGACATCATCGCCGGGCACTCATTCCTGACCAAGCTCAGCAAGAAGCGGGGGGTGTGGGACGCCGTCTTCCAGCACTCGCGTCATCTCAACGACTTCCCGTACCAGTACGGGCTGATGACGCTGGCGATCGTCGGCGGAATCATCTTCGCCTACAAGAGGATCTGGTGGCCGCTGGCGGTGTGGCTGTTGCTCGTGGTGGTCGACGTCGACGCGGGAACACCGCTCGGCGGCCCGCTCGGCGCGGTGGCCGGCGCGTTCGGGGAGTTTTTCTACAAGGACCCGCGCCGCATTTCGGCCGCCATCACGCTGCTGCTCGAGCCGATGGCCGGTGTCGCATTGTTCTTGATCGTCATGGTGGTGATGGCCGGCGCCCGACGAGTCGCCGGCCGATTCAAACCCTTGCCGGCGCCGGCCTGGACCGCGGCCACCGCGGTCCTGCTGGTGGCCACGACCGTGTTCACCGCCCGCCACTACTTCTATCGGCACCTGGTCCTGTTCGGCGACAAGTACGACTCGGTGATGATCGACCAGCGCGACCTGATGGCCATGGCCTATCTGTCCAAGCTGCCCGGGGCGCACACCACCGTGATCGGCAACGCCAACACCGACGGCACGGCGTGGATGTACGCCGTCGCCGACCTGCACCCGCTTTGGACCCACTACGACTACCCGCAGCAAATGGGCCCCGGCCCCAACCGCTACATCTTCTGGGCCGGCGCCCGCAAGGGTGAGTCCGATCCCCGGGTGGTCGAGGCGATCAAAGCGCTCAATATCCGGTACATCTACACGAGCATGCCGACGGTCCGGGGCTTCGCCGTACCCGACGGACTAGTGTCACTGGATAAATCGAAGTCGTGGGCGCTGATCTACGACAACGGTGGAGCCCGAATCTACGAATGGCGCGGAAACGACGGCGCGGCGCCGCACTCTTAGTGCGCAAAGGATGGTGATGGATGAGTACCGGCAACGACGACGATGGCATTGAGATCATCGGCGGCGTCGACCCGCGGATCATGGCGGTGGCGGAGGATGACTCCGACGAGCGCTCACTGACCGATTTGGTCGAGCAGCCGGCCAAGGTGATGCGCATCGGAACGATGATCAAGCAACTGCTCGAGGAGGTCCGCGCCGCACCCCTCGACGAGGCCAGCCGCAACCGGCTGCGCGAGATCCACGCGACCAGCATCCGCGAACTGGAAGAGGGCCTGGCGCCGGAACTTCGCGAAGAGCTCGACCGCCTGACCCTGCCGTTCAACGAGGACGCGGCGCCGTCCGACGCCGAATTGCGCATCGCCCAGGCGCAGCTGGTCGGCTGGCTGGAGGGCCTGTTCCACGGCATCCAGACGGCGCTGTTCGCGCAGCAGATGGCCGCCCGCGCGCAGCTGGAGAAGATGCGTCAGGGCGCGCTGCCCCCGGGCATCGGCAAGCCCGGCGGATCCGGGCACGGTCAGTACCTGTAAAGCGAAGCACGGTGGCGGGTCCTCACATCGAGACGCACAACGCGTGGGTGGAATTTCCCATTTTCGACGCGAAGTCGCGCTCGCTGAAGAAAGCCTTCCTGGGCAAGGCGGGCGGCACCATCGGCCGCAACGCGTCCAACGTGGTCGTCGTCGAGGCGCTGCGCGACATCACCATGTCGCTCGAGCTGGGCGACCGGGTCGGGCTGGTCGGCCACAACGGCGCGGGGAAATCGACTCTGCTGCGCCTACTTTCGGGGATCTACGAGCCCACCCGCGGCTGGGCGCAGGTCACCGGCCGGGTCGCACCGGTCTTCGATCTCGGGGTCGGTATGGACCCCGAGATCTCCGGCTACGAGAACATCATCATCCGCGGGCTGTTCCTGGGGCAGACCCGCAAGCAGATGCTGGCCAAGGTCGACGAGATCGCCGAGTTCACCGAGCTGGGCGACTACCTGTCGATGCCGCTGCGCACGTACTCCACCGGCATGCGGGTGCGGCTGGCCATGGGCGTGGTCACCAGCATCGACCCCGAGATCCTGCTGCTCGACGAGGGCATCGGCGCGGTGGACGCCGACTTCTTGAAAAAGGCCCAGTCCCGGTTGCAGGGCTTGGTCGAGCGGTCCGGAATCCTGGTGTTCGCCAGCCATTCCAACGAATTCCTCGCCCGCCTCTGTAAGACGGCGATGTGGATCGACCACGGCGTGATCCGCCAGTCCGGCGGCATCGAAGACGTGGTGCGCGCCTACGAGGGTGAGGACGCGGCCCGGCACGTACGCGAGGTGCTGGCCGAGACGGCCGCAGAAAAACCGCTGGCGCAAAGAGCATCCGGGGATGAGTGAGTCCGTCGTCGCTGTCGTCGTCACCCACCGGCGCCCCGACGAGCTGGCCAAGTCGCTGGGCACCCTGAGCAGCCAGACCAGGTTGCCCGATCACCTGATCGTCGTCGATAACGACGGGTGCGGCGACGGCCGGGTCCGCGACCTGGTCGCCGGCCAGCCGATCCCGACCAGCTACCTGGCCTCCCGCCGAAACCTCGGCGGCGCAGGCGGTTTCGCGCTGGGCATGTTGCACGCGTTGGCGCAGGGAGCCGACTGGGTGTGGCTGGCCGACGACGACGGGCGGCCGCAGGACTCGCACGTGCTGGCCACCCTGCTGGCGTGCGCGCAGAAGCACGGCCTGGCCGAGGTGTCACCGATGGTGTGCAACCTCGACGACCCCGAGCGGCTCGCGTTCCCGCTGCGCCGCGGGCTGGTATGGCGCAGGCGCGCAAGCGAATTGCGCACCGAGCCCGGGCAGGACCTGCTGCCCGGCATCGCGTCGCTGTTCAACGGCGCGTTGTTCCGGGCGTCCACGCTCGAAGCGATCGGCGTCCCCGACCTGCGGCTGTTCATCCGCGGCGACGAGGTCGAGATGCATCGGCGACTGGTGCGGTCGGGCCTACCGTTCGGCACCTGCCTGGACGCGATCTACTTGCACCCCTGCGGGTCCGCGGAATTCCGGCCGATCCTGGGCGGCCGCATGCACACCCAGTACCCCGACGACCCGACCAAGCGGTTCTACACCTATCGCAACCGCGGCTACCTGTTGTCCCAGCCGGGGCTGCGCAAGCTGCAGGTGCAGGAGTGGGTGCGGTTCGGCTGGTACTTTCTGCTGACCCGCCGCGACCCCAGGGGCCTGGCGGAGTGGATTCGGTTGCGCCGCTTGGGCCGTCGGGAGCAGTTCGGCGGGTCGCCACCATCGAGTCCGGGAGGCACGCAATGACGTTTCTGGACGCCGCCGCCCAGTCGCGGACCTTCACCCGGGCCCGGGGCGATCTGGTCGCGGGCTTCCGCCGGCACGAGTTGTGGCTGCACCTGGGCTGGCAGGACATCAAGCAGCGCTACCGCCGCTCGGTGCTGGGGCCGTTCTGGATCACCATCGCGACCGGCACCACCGCCGTCGCGATGGGCGGCTTGTACTCCAAGCTCTTTCACCTCGAGCTGTCCGTGCACCTGCCCTACGTGACGCTCGGCCTGATCATCTGGAACCTCATCAACGCCGCCATTCTGGAGGGCGCCGACGTCTTCGTCGCCAACGAGGGTCTGATCAAGCAACTCCCCACCCCGCTGTCGGTGCACGTGTACCGCCTGGTGTGGCGGCAGATGATCTTGTTCGCGCACAACATCGTCATCTACGTCGTCATCGCGATGATCTATCCGAAGCCGTGGTCGTGGGCGGACCTGTCGGTGATCCCGGCGCTGGCGTTGATCGTGCTGAATTGCATTTGGGTGTCACTGTGTTTCGGCATCCTGGCCACCCGCTACCGCGACATCGGGCCGCTGCTGTTCTCGGTGGTGCAGCTGTTGTTCTTCATGACGCCGATCATCTGGAACGACGACACGCTGCGGCAGCAGGGCGCGGGCCGGTGGTCGAAGATCGTCGAGCTCAACCCGCTGCTGCACTACCTCGACATCGTGCGCGCCCCGCTGCTCGGCGCCCATCAGGAGTTGCGGCACTGGGCCGTGGTGGCGGTGCTCACCGTCGTCGGCTGGTTGTTGGCGGCTGTCGCGATGCGGCAATACCGGGCCCGGGTGCCGTACTGGGTCTAGCTCACATGAGCGGCGGGCCGGGATCGAGCCAGGCGAGCGAATCATCGATCTGCCCTTTGTATTGCGGGCAGTAGGCGGACACCGAAAGGCCGACGAAGAACCCGGCCTGTCGCGCCGTCAGACTGGTGTCTTTCATCACCTTCATCGCGAGCAGGCTCGACCGCTGGTTGTTGTCCAGCCCGGCGCACACCGAGCGGGCCATCGAGATCGCGGTGCCCGGGTCGTTGATGACGATCCCGTTGTCGGCGAGGGCCCCGAGGAAGGCATCGTCGGGTGGATCCGCCGCGGCCGGGGCGGCAGAAAGCAGCGCGGCGCACAGCGGGGCCGCCACGACTGTCGACCACTTCACCGGACCGACGTTCATGTCATCAACGATAGGCCTCCAAGGATCCTTTGAGGATCCCGCAAGGAGCGCGACAGAGGCTGCGGTCCATGGGCAACACCATCTACCTCGACGGCGCCCGCGTGGCCACGATGCACCGCGCCGACGCCCCGTTGGGCCGCACGGCCCGGTTCCACCTGCGCAAGTTGTTCGACAACTTGCCCTGCTGCCACCGCTCGTGGGCCAACCAAGGCAAACGCTTCTTCCTGCACGGCTTCGAGCGGGCCTTTGACATCGAATTCGCCTGCGCCGAAACCGAACCCGAAACCGAGGCGGTGATCGACGAGGGCACCCTCGACGAGGTCAAGACGGCGCTGCGCGACCAGTTCGACCACACCACGCTGATCGCCGTCGACGACCCCCAGCGCGACCTGTTCGAGTTGCTGGCCGACCGGGGCGTCATCGACCTGCGGATCATGGACGACACCGGGATGGCGGGCACGGCCGCCTGGACCTTCGAGACGGTCGAACGCATCGTCGAGCGGGCGACCGGCGGCCGCGTCTGGGTATCGCGGATCAAGGCGCGCGAGAGCCGCAACAACGTCGTCACCCTGACGGCGGGACCCGTTTAGAACGAAACACGACGCTCGCAATGCCGATGCGGGAGTATGCGTTCGTGAGCGACGCCTCGGCAATCGGCTGCGTTGGGACGTTGACCGTGGCAACCCGTGGCGACCGCGGCGCCGGGGAGGTACTGGTCACCGTGCGCGGCGCCAAGGAGGCCTTCCTGGCGTGGTCCGACGAGCCGCTGCCGAAGGGCGCCGAGGTGCTGGTGGTGGAGGTCAGGGAAGCCCGGACGGTGGTCGTCGAACCCTGGCACGGCCTCGCCTGATCTGAATTGACCGCCCGGATCGTCCGGGATACAACAGCGAAACCCAAAAGGAGTCCCCATGCTCGGTTACAAGGTGCCCTCCCCCGACGAGGCGATGCTGATCTCGGGCGGCCGAAGCAAGAGCAACGCCCCATTTCGCGTCGTGACCGGCCACGGCGCCTTCATCATGCCGTTCTTCCGCAAGGCCCGCTTCCTCACGCTGGCGATGTGTGAGGCCGAGGTGGCCGAGAAATGCGTGACCCAGCAGGGCATCACGCTCAACGTCCGGGCGGTGATCGCGTTCAAGGTTGGCAACGACACCGAAAGCATCATCAGCGCCGCCCAGCGATTCCTGTCCGAACAGGATCAGATGTCCGTGCTGACGGGCCGCATCTTCGCCGGCCACCTGCGGTCGATCATCGGCTCGATGACCGTCGAGCAGATCATCCGGGAACGCCAGAAACTGGCGACCGAGGTGCTCGACGGGTCCAAGGAGGAGATGGCCCGCATCGGGCTCACCGTCGACGCGCTGCAGATCCAATCCATCGACGACGACGGGCTCGGCTACATCAACGCGATGTCGGCGCCGCACAACGCGGCCATCCAGCAGCAGGCCCAGATCGCCCAGGCCCAGGCGAATCAGGCGGCCGCCGAAGCCGAGCAGGAATCGCAGCGCAAGCAGGCGGAATTCGCCCGCGAGACCGCAATCGTCAAGGCGCAGTACAAGGCCGAGGTCGACAAGGCCCAGGCCGAGGCCGCGCAGGCGGGGCCGCTCGCCGAAGCCGAGGCCCAGCGCGAGGTGCTGCAGATGCGCACCGAGCTGGCCCAGCGCGCCGCCGAACTGCGCCAGCAGGAACTGGTCGCCGAGGTGGTCAAGCCCGCCGAGGCCGAGGCCGAGCGCGTGCGGATCCTGGCCGTCGCCGACGCCGAGAAGATGAAGATCCAGGCCGAGGCCGCGGCGTCGCACAACCGGGTCGCCCTGGACAAGGCGCTGATCGATCAGCTGCCCGAGATCGTGGAGAAGGCGGCCCGGGGGCTCGCCAACGCCAACGTGACCGTGCTCAACGGCGCCGAGGGACTCACCGAGGTGGCCAGCGGGCTGGTCGCCCAGGGCCGGGCCATTTTCGACGCCCTGCGCGGCACCGTCGACTACTACGACGACACCGACGCCGCGCCGCCGATCGCCACGAACTCCGAATCGGGTTCGATCGCCCACTGAGGGGGAACTCGCCGCTTGGCCAATAATGGTGACGGCCAACTCGTCGCGGTGCGACACTGGAACGCCATCTGAGCAAATTGGGCGAAAGGGTCCACCGACGTGAGCAAGAAGGTCCAGTCAGCGGCGGACGCGGCGAAAGAGAGCCTGGCCGCGGAGCTCGACCGGCTGCGGCAGCGGCGCGACCGCCTCGAGGTAGAGGTCCGCAACGACCGTGGCATGGTGGGCGATCACGGCGACGCCGCCGAGGCGATCCAGCGCGCCGAGGAGCTGGTGGGGCTCAGCGACCGGATCAACGAGCTGGACCGCCGGCTGCGCACCGGACCGTCCGACCCCGACGCCTCGGAGACGCTGCCCGGTGGCACCGAGGTGACCCTGCGCTTCTCCGACGGCGAAGTGGTCACCATGCACGTGATCTCGATCGTGGAAGAGACGCCGGTGGGTCGGGAAGGCGAGACGCTGACCGCGCGCAGCCCCCTGGCCCAGGCGTTGGCCGGACACAAGGCGGGCGACACGGTGACCTACTCCACGCCGCAGGGCGAGGATCAGGTCGAGCTGATAGCGGTCAAGCTGCCCCGCTAAAGCGTCCCGTAGCGTCCCCGGCGCGGCCCGCCGGCCCGGATAGACTCCCCCCGATGGTTGCCCCGCCGCCCGATGCCGCACCGCCCAGCCCGCAGTTGAGCCTGACGACTCAGGTGATGCGTTTCGTCGTCACCGGCGGCCTGGCCGGGATCGTCGACTTCGGCCTGTACTTGGCGCTGTACAAAGCGGTGGGCGTCCAGGTCGACCTGGCCAAGGCGACCAGCTTCGTCGTCGGCACCATCACCGCGTACCTGATCAACCGCCGGTGGACGTTCCAGGCGGCGCCCAGCACCGCGCGTTTCGTCGCGGTGATGATCCTCTACGGCATCACCTTCGCCGTGCAGGTCGGGCTGAACCACCTGTGCCTTGCGCTTATGCACTATCGCGGGTGGGCAATACCCGTCGCGTTCGTGATCGCGCAGGGCACCGCGACGGTGATCAACTTCGTCGTGCAGCGAGCCGTGATCTTCCGCATCCGCTGAGCCACCTGCGCACGGCGGTTTTGCCCGCCTCCTCCTCGGGACGCAAGCGTCCCGCATCGTCGCGCGGGCAGGCGGTAGCCTCTTTGACGATGTTGAGCACCGAACTTGGAACCACCCCCACCCGGCTGACCGGCTTCGGCCGCACCGCGCCGTCGGTGGCCGAGGTGCTCTCGACCCGCGATCCGGAGGTGATCGCCAAGGCCGTCGCGCGGGTGGCCGAGTCCGGCGGCCCGAACGGGCGGGGCGTCATCGCGCGCGGGCTGGGCCGGTCCTACGGGGACAACGCCCAGAACGGGGGCGGCCTGGTGATCGACATGACCGGGCTCAATCGCATCCACTCGATCAGCGCCGACACCCGGCTGGTCGATGTCGACGCAGGGGTGAGCCTGGACCAGCTGATGAAGGCGGCGCTGCCCTTCGGGCTGTGGGTTCCGGTGCTGCCGGGCACCCGTCAGGTCACCGTCGGCGGCGCGATCGCCTGCGACATCCACGGCAAGAACCATCACAGCGCGGGCAGCTTCGGCAACCACGTCCGCTCGATGGATCTGCTGATGGCCGACGGCACCATCCGCACCATCACCCCCGACGGCCCGGACGCCTCGGACGCCGAGCTGTTCTGGGTCACGGTCGGCGGCAACGGCCTGACCGGGATCGTGCTGCGCGCGACCATCGAGATGACACCCACGGAGACGGCCTATTTCATCGCCGACGGCGTCGCCACCAAGGACCTCGACGAGACGGTCGCGGTCCACCTCGACGGCAGCGAGGCCAACTACACCTACTCGAGCGCCTGGTTCGACCTGATCAGTCCGCCGCCCAAGCTAGGCCGTGCCGCGGTCAGCCGCGGCAGCCTGGCGAGGCTGGACCAATTGCCGGCGAAGCTGGCCAAGAATCCGCTGAAATTCGATGCGCCGCAACTGTTGACGGTGCCAAACGTGTTTCCGGTCAGCGCGATGAACAAGCTGTCGTTCATGGCCATCGGCGAGGTGTACTACCGGCTGGGCGGGACCTACTCCGGCAAGATCATGAACCTGTCGCAGTTCTACCACATGCTCGACCTGGTCAGCGGATGGAACAACGCTTACGGCCCAATGGGTTTCGCCCAGCACCAGTTCCTGGTTCCGCCGGACGCGATGGACGAATTCAAGGACATCATCCGCTGGATCCAGACCAGCGGCCACTACTCGGCGTTGAACGTCTTCAAACTGTTCGGCCCGGGCAACCGCGCGCCGCTGAGCTTTCCGATGGCCGGGTGGAACGTGGCGATGGACTTCCCCAACAAGCCGGGGATCAACGAGTTCCTCAACGAACTCGACCGGCGCGTACTGCAATTCGGTGGCCGGGTCTATACGGCCAAGGATTCCCGTGCCAGCGCCGAAACCTTTCACGCCATGTACCCGCGCATCGACGAGTGGATCGCGGTGCGCCGCAAGGTGGATCCTTCGGGGGTGTTCGCCTCGGACATGGCCCGACGTTTGGAGCTGTTGTAAATGGTGCTCGACGCTGTGGGTAACCCGCAGACCATCCTGCTGCTCGGCGGTACCTCGGAGATCGGGCTGGCCATCTGCGAGCGTTACCTGCAGAACGCGCACGCCCGGATCGTGCTGGCCGCCATGCCCGATGACCCGGGCCGCGACGCCGCCGTCGCCCAGATGAAGGCCGCGGGCGCGCGGTCGGTGGAGCTGATCGACTTCGAAGCCACCGACCCCGACAGCCACCCGAAAATGATCGAGGAGGCGTTCGCCCACGGCGACGTCGACGTGGCCATCGTCGCCTTCGGGATCCTCGGGGACGCCGAAGAGCTGTGGCAAGACCAGCGGAAGGCCGTGCTCGCCGCCGAAATCAATTACACCGCAGCGGTTTCGGTGGGGGTGCTGCTCGGCGAGAAGATGCGGGCCCAGGGCTTCGGCCAGATCATCGCGATGAGCTCGGCCGCGGGGGAACGGGTGCGGCGGTCCAACTTCGTCTACGGCTCCACCAAGGCGGGACTGGACGGCTTTTACCTCGGACTCGGAGAAGCCCTGCGCGAGTACGGGGTTCGCGTCCTGGTGATCCGCCCCGGCCAGGTCCGCACCCGGATGAGCGCGCACGTCAAGGAAGCGCCGCTGACCGTCGACAAGGAGTACGTCGCCAACCTCGCGGTCACCTCGGCCGCAAAGGGTAAGGAATTGGTTTGGGCGCCAGGAGCATTCCGGTACGTGATGATGGTGTTGCGACACATCCCGCGGCCCATCTTCCGCAAGCTGCCCATCTGATCATGCGTAACGCCCTGGCCAGCCTAGGCCAGATGTTCGTGGCGGTGGCGGTGGCCGTCGTCGTCGCCGTGGTCTCGCTGACCGCGATCTCCCGGGTGCAGTGGCCCGCCTTCCCGTCGTCCAACCAGCTGCACGCGCTCACCACGGTGGGACAGGTGGGCTGCCTGGCCGGTCTGGTAGCCGCGGGTTGGGCATGGCGACGGTGGCGCCGGCCCGCGCAGCTGGCCGGGCTGGTGTTCGTGTCGGCGTTCACCGTGGTGACCCTGGGCATGCCGCTGGGCGCGACCAAGCTGTACCTGTTCGGCATCTCCGTCGATCAGCAGTTCCGCACCGAGTACCTGACCCGGCTGGCCGACAGTCCGGCCCTGCGCGACATGACCTACATCGGGCTGCCGCCGTTCTACCCGCCGGGCTGGTTCTGGATCGGCGGGCGGGCCGCGGCGCTGAGCGGAACGCCGGCCTGGGAGGTGTACAAGCCCTGGGCCGTCACCTCGATCACCATCGCGGTCGCCGTCGCGCTGGTGCTGTGGTGGCGGATGATCCGGTTCGAGTACGCGCTGATCGTCACCACCGCGACGGCCGCGGCGACGCTCGCCTACGGTTCGCCCGAGCCGTACGCCGCGATGATCACCGTGCTGCTGCCGCCGGTGCTGGTGCTGACCTGGTCGGGGCTGCGCGCCGGCGAACGGCGGGACTCCCCCGAGCGTCACGCCAGCGTGACGCCGGACGCCGACGGCCACGCTGGCGTGACGCTCGAGGCGGCGGCGGAGCCACAGGCGCGAAGCGGCTGGGCCGCCGTCATCGCCGCCGGCCTTTTCCTGGGTTTCACCGCGACGTGGTACACGCTGCTGTTCGGCTTCAGCGCCTTCACGTTCGGCGTGATGGGCCTGTGGGTGGCCGGGTCGCGCTGGCGGCAGGGCGGTTTCAGGGCGGCGCTGGAGCCGCTGCGCCGGCTGGCCGTCATCGCGGTCATCGCGGCGGCCATCGCGAGCACCACCTGGCTGCCGTTCCTGTTGCGGGCGGTCGGCAGCCCGGTGAGCAACTCCGGCAGCGCCGCGCATTACCTGCCGGCCGACGGCGCCGTGCTGACCTTCCCGATGCTGCAGTTCTCCCTGCTGGGGGCGGTCTGCCTGCTGGGCGCGCTGTGGCTGGTCGTGCGCGCGAGGTCGTCGGTCCGGGCCGGCGCCCTGGCCATCGGCGTGCTGGCCGTTTACCTATGGTCGCTGCTGTCGATGCTCACCACGCTGGCGCGCACCACGCTGCTGTCGTTCCGGTTGCAGCCCACCCTGACGGTGCTGCTGGTGGCCGCCGGGGCGTTCGGGTTCGTCGAGGCGACGCGGGCGCTGTCCGCGCGCAGCCGGGCCGTGCTCCCCCTGGCCGGCGCCGTCGGCCTGGCCGCGGCGATCGCTTTCAGCCAAGACATTCCCGACGTGCTGCGGCCCGACCTCACCGTCGCCTACACCGACACCGACGGCAACGGGCAGCGCGGCGACCGCAGGCCGCCGAGCTCGGAGAAGTTCTACCCCGACATCGACCACACCATCACGACCGTGACCGGCCGGCCGCGCGACCAGACCGTCGTGATGACCGCCGACTACAGCTTCCTGTCCTTCTATCCCTATTGGGGATTTCAGGGACTGACGTCGCACTACGCCAACCCGCTGGCGCAGTTCGACCTGCGGGCCGCCCAGATCAACAAGTGGTCCAAACTCAAGTCCGCCGACGAGCTCCTCCACGCGCTGGACACCTGCCCCTGGCCGCCGCCGACGGTGTTTCTGATGCGCCGCGGCGCAAACGGCAACTACACCCTGCGGCTCGCCGAGGACGTCTACCCCAACCAGCCCAACGTCCGTCGCTACACCGTCGACCTGCGGGCCGCGCTCTTCGAGAGCCCGCAGTTCGTCGTCCACAGCGCCGGCCCGTTCGTGGTGGCCATCCGCAAGCCCGGACCGAGCCGCTGATGAGCACCGACACCGTGCCTCAAAAGGGGCCGCCGGGCGTCGAAGAACTAGCATCTACCACCGTGACCGACACGGGAGCGAACCACCGGATCACTCGGTGGGTTGCAATCGTCGCCGGGCTGCTCGGGGCTTTGCTGGCCCTCGCCACCCCCCTGCTGCCGGTCAATCAGACCACCGCGCAGCTGAACTGGCCGCAAAACGGCACGTTCGCAAGCGTCGACGCCCCCCTGATCGGGTACGTGGCCACCGACCTCAACATCACCGTGCCTTGCCAGGCCGCCGCCGGGCTGGCCGGACCGCAGAACGCCGGCAAGACCGTGCTGTTGTCCACCGTGCCCAAGCAGGCGCCCAAGGCCGTCGACCGCGGGCTGCTCATCCAGCGCGCCAACGACTACCTGGTGGTGGTGGTGCGCAACGTCGCGGTCGTCACCGCGCCGCTCAGCGAGGTGCTCAGCCCGGCCTGCCAGCGGTTGACCTTCACCGCGCACGCCGAGAAGGTCACCGCCGAATTCGTCGGGCTGACCCAGGGCCCCAACACCGAGCACCCCGGCGCGCCGCTGCGCGGGGAGAAGAGCGGCTACGACTTCCGGCCCCAGATCGTCGGCGTCTTCACCGATCTCGCCGGGCCGACCCCGCCCGGCCTGAGCTTCTCGGCGACCGTCGACACCCGCTACAGCAGCAGCCCGACGCAGCTGAAGATGGCCGCGATGATCCTCGGCGTCGTCCTGACGGCCGCCGCGCTGGTCGCGCTGCATCTGCTCGACACCGCCGACGGCACCCGGCACCGCCGCTTCCTGCCGTCGCGCTGGTGGTCGGTCAGCGGGCTGGACGCGCTGGTCATCGCCGTTCTGGTGTGGTGGCAGTTCGTCGGTGCGAACACCTCCGACGACGGCTACATCCTGACCATGGCCCGGGTGTCCGAGCACGCCGGCTACATGGCCAACTACTACCGCTGGTTCGGCACGCCGGAGGCCCCCTTCGGCTGGTACTACGACCTGCTGGCGCTGTGGGCCCACGTCAGCACGGCCAGCATCTGGATGCGACTGCCCACCCTGGCCATGGCGCTGACGTGCTGGTGGGTGATCAGCCGGGAAGTGATGCCCCGCCTGGGCCACGCCGTCAAACGAAACCGCGGTGCGGCATGGACGGCGGCCGGCATGTTCCTGGCGGTGTGGCTGCCCCTCAACAACGGCCTGCGCCCCGAGCCGATCATCGCGCTGGGCATCCTGCTCACCTGGTGCTCGGTGGAGCGCGCGGTGGCCACCAGCCGGCTGCTGCCGGTGGCGGTCGCCTGCATCATCGGCGCGCTGACCCTGTTCTCCGGGCCGACGGGCATCGCCTCGATCGGCGCCCTGCTGGTCGCGATCGGGCCGCTGCGCACCATCCTGCACCGCAGGTCCAAACGGTTCGGCGCGCTGCCCCTGGTGGCGCCGCTGCTCGCCGCGGTCACCGTCACCACCATCCTGATCTTCCGGGACCAGACGCTGGCCGGTGAGATCCAGGCCAGCATGCTCAAGCGCGCCGTCGGGCCCAGCCTGAGTTGGTTCGACGAGCACATCCGCTACGAGCGGTTGTTCATGGCCAGCCCCGACGGGTCGGTCGCGCGCCGCTTCGCCGTGCTGGCGCTGATCCTGGCGCTGGCGATCACCGTGGCAATGTCGTTGCGCAAGGGCCGAATTCCGGGCACGGCCGCCGGGCCCAGCCGCCGCATCGTCGGCATCACCATCATCTCGTTCATCGCGATGATGTTCACGCCCACCAAGTGGACCCATCACTTCGGGGTGTTCGCCGGGTTGGCCGGATCGCTGGGTGCGCTGGCCGCGGTCGCGGTGACCGCCGCAGCGATGAGGTCCCGCCGCAACCGCACCATGTTCGCCGCGGTGGTGCTGTTCCTGGCGGCGTTGTCGTTCGCGAGCGTCAACGGCTGGTGGTATGTGTCCAATTTCGGTGTGCCATGGTCGAATTCGTTCCCGGCGTGGCATTACGCCTTCGCCACGGCGCTGCTCGGCCTGACCGTTCTAGTGCTGCTGGTGGCGGCATGGTTCCATTTCGTTTCACCGAACAACGGGTCGTCCCGGACCCGCGCGACCGGAATCATCCAGTCCCCCTTGGCAATTGCGACATGGTTGCTGGTCGTGTTCGAGGTCGCGTCGCTGACCCTGGCGATGACCGACCAGTACCCCGCCTGGTCGGTGGGCCGCTCCAACCTGCAGGCTTTGGCCGGCAAGTCCTGCGGCCTGGCCGAGGACGTGCTGGTGGAACAGGATCCCAACGCCGGGGCGCTGGCCCCGGTGGGCGCCTCGGTGGGCGACGCGCTGGGAGCGGGCTTGTCGGAAGCCTTCACCCCCAACGGCATTCCCGCCGACGTCCGCGCCGACCCGGTGATGGAGCGTCCGGGCGACCGCAGCTTCATCAACGACGACAAGCTGGTCACCGGCGCCGAGGCCGGCACGGAAGGCGGGACCAACCCGGCGCCGGGAATCAACGGTTCGGTGGCCCAGCTGCCCTACAGCCTGGATCCCTCGCGCACGCCCGTCCTGGGCAGCTGGCGCCCCGGCATCCAGGTGCCCGCCCACCTGCGGTCGGGCTGGTACCGCCTGCCGGCCCGCGACAAGGCGGGGCCGCTGCTGGTGGTCAGCGCGGCCGGCCGCTTCGACCCCCGCGAGGTCCAGGTTCAGTGGGCCACCGACGAGGAGGCCGCCGGCGGACACCCCGGCGGGTCGTTCCAGTTCGCCGACGTCGGGGCCTCGCCGGCGTGGCGCAACTTGCGGTTGCCGCTGTCGGCCATCCCCAGTAACGCCACCCAGCTGCGGTTGGTCGCCGACGACGAGGACCTGGCGCCGCAGCACTGGATCGCGCTCACACCGCCGCGGATCCCGCAGCTGCGCACGCTGCAGGACGTGGTCGGATCCAAAGACCCGGTGTTCCTGGACTGGCTGGTCGGGCTGGCGTTCCCGTGCCAGCGGCCGTTCGGCCACCAGAACGGCGTCGACGAGACGCCGAAGTGGCGCATCCTGCCGGATCGCTTTGGCGCCGAAGCGAATTCGCCGGTGATGGACAACAACGGCGGCGGCCCGCTGGGGGTCACCGAGCTGCTGCTGAAGGCGACCACCATGGCCACCTATCTGAAGGACGACTGGTCGCGTGACTGGGGCTCGCTGCAACGGTTGACGCCGTATTACGCCGACGCCCAGCCCGCCCGGCTGCAGCTGGGTACGACCACGCGCAGCGGGCTGTGGAGTCCCGCGCCGCTGCGCAAGACGTAGGCACCGCGGACATGACGGCCACCCTGATGAGCATGGCCCGCGACGAGCGGGCCGACCTGGCCGAATTCCTCGCCACCCTGACGCCACAGCAGTGGGACGCGCCCAGCCTGTGCACGCGCTGGACCGTCAAAGACGTTGTCGCGCATATGATCAGCTACGAGGAGCTCGGCGCGCTGGGGCTGCTGAAGCGCTTCGCGAAGGGCTGGGTCGTCAGGGCCAACCAGGTCGGTGTCGACGAGTTCGCCGACCTGAGCCCCCAGCAGCTGCTCGACTTCCTGCGCGCCCATCTGGAACCGCGCGGGCTGACGGCGGGCTTCGGCGGCATGATCGCGCTCGTCGACGGCACGATTCACCACCAGGACATCCGCCGCGCGCTGGGCCGCCCGCGCACCGTGCCGGCCGATCGGCTCGAGCGGGTGCTCGGTCTGGTCCCCGGCAATCCCAGGCTCGGGGCCGGCCGCCGGATCCGCGGGCTGCACCTGCGCGCCACCGACATCGAGTGGGCGCACGGCCGCGGCCCCGAAGTGATCGGGCCCGGCGAGGCGCTCCTGATGGCGATGTCCGGCCGACCCGCGGCGCTCGCCGAGCTCGACGGCCCGGGCCTGGACACGCTGGCCGCCCGGCTGCCCCGGTGAACAGCCCGAAGACCCGCTGCGCGGCCCCGCGTCCTCAGCGGACATAGCGGCTTCGCTTACGATCGAGCCTCGTGCCCCACGACGATGATCGGCGATCCCAGCGGATCCCACGCTTGGTGGCCGTCGTCGCGGGGCTTGTCGGACTGCTGCTGTGCGCGCTGGTCCCGTTGCTCCCGGTGAAGCAGACCACCGCGACCGTGCTGTGGCCGCAGGGCACCGCCGACGGGCACGTCACCCAGGTCACCGCGGCCCTGGTGTCCGGCGCGCCGCGCGCGCTGGACATCTCCATCCCGTGCGCCGCGATCGCCACGCTGCCCGCCGTCGGCGGCCTGGTGGTCTCCACCCTGCCCGCGGGCGGGTTGGACGCCGGCAAGAACGGGCTGTTCGTCCGGGCCGACAAGGATCTGGTGGTGGTCGCCTTCCGCGACACCGTGGCCGTGGCGGCGCCGCGCCCGGCGGTGACCGGCGGAGCCTGCAGCGTGCTGCACGTCTGGGCCGACGCGGGCACCGCGGGGGCCGACTTCGTCGGCATCCCGGGCGCCTCCGGGATCCTGCCGTCGGAAAAGAAGCCCCAAGTCGGGGGCATCTTCACGGATTTGAAGGTGCCCGCCCAGCCGGGGCTGTCGGCCCGCATCGACATCGACACCCGGTTCATCACGGCCCCCACCGCCGTCAAGCAGCTCGCGATGGCCGTCGGGGCCCTGGCCGTCCTCACGGCCGTCGTCGCGTTGGCCGCGCTCGATCGCCGCAGTCGCGGCGGCGGCGCGCTGGTGAACTGGCGCTCGCCGATCGCTTGGCTTGCCCGCTACCGCCCGCGGGCCCGGTGGAATTCGTGGCGGCGCGTCGGGATCGCGACATGGATCGCCGACGCCGGGGTGATCGCGACGCTGCTGGTCTGGCACGTCATCGGCGCCACCTCCTCCGATGACGGTTACAACCTGACCATCGCCCGCGTCGCCCCGAAGGCCGGCTACATCGCCAACTACTACCGCTACTTCGGCGCGACCGACGCGCCGTTCGACTGGTACCTCGGGGTGCTGTCCCGGCTGGCGTCGGTCAGCACCGCCGGCGTGTGGATGCGCCTGCCCGCCACGCTGGCCGGGATCGCCTGCTGGCTGATCATCAGCCACTGGATCCTGCGCAGGCTGGGCCCCGGCAGGGGCGGCCTCGCCGCGAATCGGGTGGCGGTGTTCACCGCGGGCGCGGTGTTCCTGGCCGCGTGGTTGCCGTTCAACAACGGGCTGCGGCCCGAGCCGCTGATCGCGCTGGGCGTGATCATCACCTGGATGCTGGTGGAGCGCGCGATCGCGCTGCAGCGCCTGGCCCCCGCCGCCGTCGCGATCTTCGTCGCGATGCTCACCGTGACGCTGGCGCCGCAGGGCCTGATCGCCGTCGCCGCGCTACTGACCGGCGCCCGGGCCATCGTCCAGATCATCCGGCGGCGCCGGGCCACCGACGGGCTGCTGGCTCCGGTCGCCGTGCTGGCGTCGTCGCTGTCGTTGATCACCATCGTGGTGTTCCGCAGTCAGACGCTGGCAGGAGTCGCGGAGTCGGCGCGCATCAAATACAAGGTCGGGCCGACCATCGCCTGGTACCAGGACTGGCTGCGCTACTACTTCCTCACGGTGGAGTCCAACCCCGACGGGTCGATGGCGCGCCGATTCGCCGTGCTGGTGCTGCTGCTGTGCATGTTCGGCATGCTGGTCACCCTGCTGCGCCGCGGCCGCATCCCGGGCGTGGCCAGCGGCCCGGCGTGGCGGTTGATCGGCACCACGGCGTTCGGCCTGCTGTTGTTGACTTTTACGCCGACGAAGTGGGCGGTCCAGTTCGGTGCGTTCGCCGGGCTGGCCGGGGCGCTGGGTGCGGTGACCGCCTTCGCCCTGGCCCGGATCGGCCTGCACAATCGCCGCAACCTGACGCTTTACGTGACCGCGCTGCTGTTCGTGCTGGCGGTCGCGACCTCCGGCGTCAACGGCTGGTTCTACGTCGGCAACTACGGGGTGCCCTGGTATGACATTCAGCCGGTCGTCGCCAGCCACCCGGTGACGTCGATGTTCCTGGCGCTGTCGATCGCGACCGGGCTGCTCGCCGCCTGGCAGCACTTCCGGATGGACTACGCCGGCCACACCGAGGTCAAGGACAACCGGCGCAACCGGGTTCTCGCGTCGACGCCGCTGCTGGTGGTCGCGACCATCATGGTGGTCGGCGAAGTCGCCTCCCTGACCAAGGGCGCGGTGTTCCGCTACCCGCTCTACACCACCGGCAAGGCCAACCTGGCCGCCCTGACGTCCGGGCTCTCGCCGACCAGCTGCGCCATGGCCGACGACGTGCTGGCCGAGCCCGACCCCAATGCGGGCATGCTGCAGCCGGCGCCCGGGCAGACCTTCGGCCCGGACGGACCGCTCGGCGGCAGCAACCCGGTCGGCTTCAAGCCCGACGGCGTCGGCGACGACCTGAGGTCGTACCCGGTGGTCACCAAGCCGGGGGTGGTGAATTCCACCGGGTCACCCAACAAGCCCAATGCCACCATGAGCGACTCGGCCGGCACCGCCGGCGGTAAAGGCCCGGTCGGGATCAACGGCTCGCACGCGGCGCTGCCGTTCGGCCTGGACCCGGCCCGCACCCCGGTGATGGGCAGCTACGGCGAGAACTCGCTGGCCGCCACCGCGACGTCGGCGTGGTACCAGCTGCCGCCGCGTAGCCCGGACCGGCCGATCGTGGTGGTGACGGCGGCCGGCGCCATCTGGTCGTACAAGGAGGACGGCACCTTCACCTATGGGCAGCAGCTGAAACTCCAGTGGGGCGTCGCGCGTCCCGACGGCACCACGCAGCCGCTGGCAGAGGTGTATCCGATCGACATCGGGCCGGAGCCGGCGTGGCGCAACCTGCGGTTCCCGCTGACCTGGGCACCGCCCGAGGCGAACGTGGCGCGCATCGTCGCCTACGACCCGAACCTGAGCTCGGATCAGTGGTTCGCCGTCACGCCGCCGCGGGTCCCGGTGCTGGAGACTTTGCAGCAGTTGATCGGGTCGCGCACCCCGGTGCTGATGGACATCGCGACCGCCGCGAACTTCCCATGCCAGCACCCGTTCACCGAACACCTTGGCGTTGCCGAACTTCCGGACTACCGGATCCTGCCCGATCACAAGCAGACGGCGGCCTCGTCGAACGGGTGGCAGGCCGGCGAGGACGGGGGCCCGTTCCTGGTCACCCAGGCGATGCTGCGCACCTCCACGGTCTCGACGTATCTGCGCGGCGACTGGCATCGCGACTGGGGATCGGTGGAGCAGTACTTCCGGTTAGTGCCGGCTGACCAGGCGCCGGATGCCGTTATCGAACAGGGTGTGATGACTGTGCACGGCTGGAGCCGGCAGGGACCGATTCGGGCACTGCCATGAGCGCGACGACGGCGGCCGGCAAGGACGTGCGGACGACGCGCTGGGTGGCGACCATCGCCGGCTTGCTCGGGTTCGTGCTCTCGATGGCGACCCCGCTGCTACCCGTCGTGCAGACCACCGCCACATTGAACTGGCCACAGAACGGCCAACTGAATAGCGTTACGGCGCCGCTGATTTCGCTGACCCCGGTCGACATCACGGCGACCGTGCCATGCTCAGCCGTGCGCGCCCTGCCGGCTGAGGGCGGGGTCGTGCTGAGCACGGCGCCCAAGAAGGGCAAGGACGCCGCGCTGAACGCCCTGTTCGTCGTCGTCAACGGCAAGCGTGTGGACGTCACCGACCGCAATGTGGTGATCGCCAGCGCGCCGCGGGACCGGGTGGAGTCCCCGCAATGTCAGCGCATCGAGATCACCTCGACGAAGGCCGGCGCGTTCGCCACCTTCGTCGGGCTCAATGATCCGGCGGGCAAACCGATTAGCGGTGGTTTCGCCGACCCGAACCTGCGGCCGCAGATCGTGGGGGTGTTCACCGACCTCACCGGCCCCGCGCCGCCGGGCTTGAAGTTGTCGGCGACCATCGACACCCGGTTCTCCACCACGCCGACGACGCTGAAGCTGACCGCGATGGTGCTGGCGATCCTGTCGACGATCGTCGCGCTGGTCGCGCTGTGGCGCCTCGACCAGTTGGACGGCCACCGGATGCGCCGGCTCATCCCCGCGAACTGGCGCACGTTCACCCTGGCCGACGTCGCGGTGATCTTCGGCTTCCTGCTGTGGCACGTGATCGGGGCGAACTCGTCGGACGACGGCTACATCCTGGGCATGGCCCGGGTGGCCGATCACGCCGGCTACATGTCGAATTACTTCCGCTGGTTCGGCAGCCCCGAGGACCCGTTCGGCTGGTATTACAACCTGCTGGCGCTGATGACCCATGTCAGCGACGCCAGCCTGTGGATGCGGTTGCCCGACCTGATCGCCGGCATCGTGTGCTGGTTGCTGCTCTCCCGTGAGGTGCTGCCCCGACTGGGGCCCGCGGTCGCGGCCAGCAGGCCGGCGAACTGGGCGGCGGGCATGGTGCTGCTCACCGCGTGGATGCCGTTCGACAACGGCCTGCGCCCCGAGCCGATCATCGCCGTCGGCTCGCTGATCACCTACGTGCTGATCGAGCGCTCCATGCGCTACAGCCGGCTGACGCCCGCCGCGCTGGCCGTCATCACCGCGGCGTTCACCCTCGGCGTCCAGCCCACCGGACTGATCGCGGTGGCCGCGCTGGTCGCCGGTGGCCGCCCGATCCTGCGCATCCTGGTCCGCCGGCATCGGCTGGTCGGCACCTTGCCGCTGGTGGCGCCCATGCTCGCCGCGGGCACGGTCATCCTGACGGTGGTGTTCGCCGACCAGACGCTGTCAACGGTGTTGGAAGCCACCAGGATTCGGACCGCGATCGGACCCAGCCAGGCCTGGTACACCGAGAACCTGCGCTACTACTATCTGATCCTGCCCACCGTCGACGGCTCGCTGTCGCGGCGCTTCGGCTTCCTGATCACCGCGCTGTGCCTCTTCACGGCCGTGTTCATCATGTTGCGGCGCAAGCGAATTCCCGGCGTCGCCCGCGGTCCGGCCTGGCGGTTGATGGGTGTCATCTTCGGCACCATGTTCTTCCTGATGTTCACCCCGACCAAGTGGGTGCACCACTTCGGGCTGTTCGCGGCGGTGGGCGCCGCGATGGCCGCGCTGACGACGGTGCTGGTGTCGCCCAAGGTGCTGCGCTGGTCGCGCAACCGGATGGCGTTCCTGGCGGCGGTGCTGTTCGTGTTGGCGCTGTGCTTTGCCACCACCAATGGCTGGTGGTACGTCTCCAGCTACGGCGTGCCGTTCAACAACAGCATGCCGAAAATCGGCGGAATCACCATCAGCGGAGTCTTTTTCGCGCTCTTCGTGATCGCCGCGGTGTACGCGGCCTGGTTGCATTTCGCCGGCCCCAGCCATGGCGAGGGTCGGCTGGCCCGGGCGCTGACGGCCGCGCCCGTCCCGCTGGCGGCCGGCTTCATGACGCTGGTGTTCATCGCGTCGATGACGGCCGGCATCGTGCGTCAATACCCCACCTACTCCAACGCCTGGGACAACCTGCGGGAGTTCAGCGGGGGATGCGGGCTGGCCGACGACGTGCTCGTCGAGCCCGACAGCAACGCGGGCTTCATGGCGCCCTTACCGGGCGACTACGGACCGCTGGGCCCGCTGGGCGGCGTCAACCCGACCGGGTTCACCCCCAACGGCGTGCCGGACCGCACCCTGGCCGAGTCGGTCAAGGAAACCTCGGTGCCGCAGCCCGGCACCGACTACGACTGGGACGCGCCGCTCAAGCTGACCAACCCGGGCGTCAACGGGTCGACGGTGCCGCTGCCGTACGGCCTCAACCCCGAGCAGGTTCCGGTGGCCGGCAGCTACACGACCGGGCCGCAACAGCAGAGCAGGCTGACCTCCGCGTGGTACCAGCTGCCGAAGGCGGACGATGGGCACCCCCTGGTGGCGGTGACCGCCGCGGGCACGATCACCGGCAACAGCGTGCTGCACCACCACACCACCGGGCAGACCGTCGTGCTGGAGTACGGCAAGCCGGGACCCGGCGGCGACCTGCTGCCGGCCGGGCGCATCGTGCCCTACGACCTCTACGGTGAGCAGCCCAAGGTGTGGCGCAACCTGCGCTTCCCGCGCGCCCAGATCCCCGCCGACGCCGTCGCGGTGCGCGTGGTCGCCGAGGACCTGTCCCTGACGCCGGACGACTGGGTCGCCCTGACCCCGCCCCGCGTGCCGGAACTGCGCTCCCTGCAGGAGTACGTCGGTTCGACGCAGCCAGTGCTGATGGACTGGGCGGTCGGGTTGGCGTTCCCGTGCCAGCAGCCGATGCTGCACGTCAACGGGGTCACCGAGATTCCGAAATTCCGGATCACCCCGGACTACAACGCCAAGAAGCAGGACACCGACACCTGGCAGGACGGCGTCAACGGCGGCCTGCTGGGCATCACCGACCTGCTGTTGCGGGCGCACGTGATGTCCACCTACCTGTCCCGCGACTGGGGCCGGGACTGGGGATCGCTGCGCAAGTTCGACACCATCGCCGACGCGCAGCCCGCCCAGCTCGATCTCGGCACCGCGACCCGCAGCGGCTGGTGGTCCCCGGGCCCGATCCGGATTAAGCCGTGACGATTAATAAAGGCTTTCGCCGTAATTCGGCAGCCGCCAAATAACCGCATAAATTAACGATTGAGTAATTGCCGAGGAAAGGTTTAATTCGGCCAAAGGCGGGCTAATACCTATTGCGCTGTGATCGAGTTCACACGGGACACAATAGGTGGCATTATGCGCGCGCTGACACGCGTCGGAACATGTGCGGCGGCGATCACCGTGGTGATCACCCCGGCGGCGACGTTCGAAATCACCACGGCCGGGGCCGAGGGCGCCACCACGGTCGTCATGGACAACTACTTGCGGCGCTGCGATTTCAGCCGCGTGGCCGAGGCCCCCAAGGTGCCGAGCCCGATGCTCGGCACCGGTTCGGCGCTGATCCATACCTCCGGCTCACGAGCGGTCGCCGAGGTGCACCTGTACGACGAACCCGAGCCGGGCACCCACTTCGACGTCGGGCTCATCCAAATGCCGCGGCCGTCGTCGAGCACCTGCGGACCGGGTGATCCCGGCACCGCCTTCGCCGGGATGGACACCGACGGGTCGGGCAATGGAACGGCGGTCGTGCAAGACACCATTCGGCCCGGCACCACGGGCGTGTGGGTGATTATCGAGCGGGCCAACGGAAACTCGCAGAATCCGGCGGAGTTTTACACCTCCGAGTTCGTCGCGCCCGTCTAACTCCCGCCCCGGCAGCCAGTGCCTTAAGTCCCTATCTCGACGCCGCGGTCGAGTGCTCCGATAAAGGGGTCGCCGAATGACCGGCGTCGGATGAGAGGCACGGCAATGAACGCTCCACAACAGCCCACGACCCCGACACGCTTTTTGTGCCGCGTGCTCGGCCCCTTCCTCGTCGTCGTCGACGTGACGGCGGTGGCCCGCGCCTCCGACATGCAGTCGCTGCTGTCGCAGTTCGAGGCGAACTCGATGTGGACGTTTGTGACCGGCGCCTTCATCCTGCTGCTCGGCCTCACTATCGTTGCCGCGCACCAAAACTGGCGGGGGGCCGCGGCGATCATCGTTTCGCTGCTCGGCTGGCTGATCGTCCTGCGCGGGGTGCTGCTGGTCGCCTTTCCCAAATTCTTCGCCTCGGTGGCCAACGACATGATCGGCGCGCAAGGCTGGTGGATCGCGCTCTGCGTCGTCTTCGCCCTGGTCGGCCTGTACCTGACCTACGTCGGCTGGGCACCGGCGCCGAAACGGCCGACAACTCAAGGGGCGGCGGTCAACCCGGATCTGCCGCGAGCCGCGTGAGCGACCCGGGGCCGCCACCGCACCGGCCAACCGAACGCGCGGGCGAGGACGAACTCACCGGTGACATCGGCACCGCGGTACCCGCCGAGTTCGACGCCCCGGAAACCGCCGCGGAGGACGACCGGCCCACCCTGAGCCCGGGCACGGCGCTGCTCATCGTCAAGCGCGGGCCCAACACCGGCTCACGGTTCACCCTGACCCAACCCGTCATGTCCGCGGGCCGGCATCCGGAAAGCGACATCTACCTCGACGACATCACCGTCAGCCGCCGGCACGCCGAATTCCACAGCGCGGGTGGGCAATTCCGTATCATCGACGTGGGCAGCATGAATCACACCTATCTCAACCGGGAGCCCGTCGACGAGGCGGTGCTGGCCGACGGCGACGAAATCCAGATCGGCCGGGTGCGTCTGGTCTTCCTCACCAACGCGTAGCGTTTGTCCCATGAGCGACTACGCCGTAGAGGCGGTGGACAGGCTGCCGTTCTCCACCGAGGAGAAAGCCCAGCGCTACCGGACCGAGAACTACCGCGGGGCCGTCGGTCTCAACTGGTACCTCACCGACCCCACCCTGCAATTCACCATGGCGTACTACCTGCAGCCCGAGGAACTCGCGGTCGTGGAGCCGCACCTGGTGCGCATGGGCGAGCTGATGGGCGGCCCGGTCGCTCGATGGGCGGAAGAGACCGACCACAACCCGCCGCGGCTGGAGCGCTACGACCGGTGGGGACACGACATCAGCCAGGTCGTCATGCCGGCGTCCTTCACCCAGTCCAAGCGCGCGGTCCTGGACGCCCAGCAGGCCCTGCGCGACGACGCGCGCGCCGCCAAGGTGAGCTCGGGCCTGAGCCTGTTCGCGTCCAACTATCTGCTCAACCAGGCGGACATCGGGATGGGGTGCGCGCTGGGCACCGGCGGCGGCATGGTCTCCTCGCTGGTGGCCGCCTACGCGCCGCCCGACGTGCGGGAGCACGTGCTGGCCAAGTTCGCCTCGGGCGAGTGGGCCGGCGAGACCGCGCAGCTACTGACCGAGCGCACCGGCGGCTCGGACCTGGGCGCGCTGGAGACGACCGCCAAGCGCGCCGGCGACGCGTGGATCCTGAACGGCTTCAAGTGGTTTGCGTCCAACTGCGCCGGCGAGGCATTCGTCGTGCTGGCCAAGCCGGAGGGCGCCCCCGACTCGACGCGCGGCGTGGCCAACTTCCTGGTGCTGCGCACCCGCCGCGACGGGTCGCGCAACGGGGTGCGGGTGCGCCGCCTGAAGGACAAGCTCGGCACCCGCTCGGTGGCCTCCGGCGAGGTGGAATTCGTTGACGCCGAGGCGTTTCTGCTGTCCGGCGAGCCCACCGGTGAGGCGGGCCCGTCCGACGGCAAGGGGCTGGGTCGCATGATGGAGCTGACCAACGCCGCGCGCCTGGGCATCGCGCTGTTCGGCCTCGGCAACGCACGCCGAGCCTTGGTCGAGTCGCTGTGTTACGCCCGGCGGCGGCACGCGTTCGGCGGCGCGCTCATCGACAAGCCGCTGATGCGGCGCAAGCTCGCCGAGCTGATCGTCGACGTCGAAGCCGCACAGGCCATGGTCTTCGACGGCACCGGGGCCGCCAACCATCGCCAGCCCCGCGGCATGCGCCAGCGCATCGCGGTGCCGGTCACCAAGCTCAAGGCCTGCCGGCTCGGGATCACCGCGGCGTCCGATGCCATCGAAATCCACGGCGGCAATGGCTATATCGAGACCTGGCCGGTGGCCCGGCTGCTGCGCGACGCGCAGGTGAACACCATCTGGGAGGGGCCCGACAACATCCTGTGCCTGGACGTGCGGCGCGGCATCGAGCAGACCCGCGCCCACGAGGCCCTGTTGGCGCGGCTGCGCGACGCGGTGTCGGTCTCCGACGACGACGACACCACCCGGCTGATCGCCGGGCGCATCGAGGACCTGGACGCGGCCATCACGGCGTGGTCCAAACTTGACCGCGACATGGCCGAGGCGCGGCTGTTCCCGTTGGCCCAATTCATGGGCGACGTGTACGCGGGGGCGCTGCTCACCGAGCAGGCCGCCTGGGAGCGCGCCACCCGAGGCGGGGAGCGCAAGGCGCTGGTGGCCCGCCTCTATGCGCAGCGGTACCTCGCGGATCGGGGGGCGCTGCGCGGCATCGACGCCGACTCCGACGAGGCGCTGGAGCGGTTCGACGAACTCGTCGACGGCGCGTTCACGGGCTAGCGATCACTGGCCGCCGATCGTGTCGTGCGACAAACACCACCCGATCCACGGATTTGATATCGCACGCGATATCAAGTTTCACGGTCGGCGTATGGTCGGAGAGACGCTGCCGGTGTGACGAATGATGTTGCGCGGCAGCCGATCTAGACGAATCGGCCCGTGCTTTCGTGCCGTGCGGAACCACAACCGATTTCGGGATCGTGGTGGAACACCAGGAACCTCTTCAGACCATCGCGCTGCCATCCCAGAACAGGGGCAGACCGCTCCAGGTGCGGTTGTCGATGAAGTGCAGCATTGTTCGCGATGCCTGCATGAGTTCGTGGTCGTCTCCCAGCAGCCGCGCGCAATCGTCGATCAACCGCCGGGTCCGCTCGCCGGCCGCCTCGAATTCGTGCCCCTCCCAAAACCGCCAGGCCAGGAAATACCGCCACAGCAGGGTCTGGTAGGCGTCATTGCCCGCGGTTCGGGCGCTTCGGGACAGCGCTTTCTTCGCTGCCACAATGTTTTCCATCAACTCGGCGCGCTCGGAGCGCTGCTCGTCGGCATCCTCGGTCACCTTGTCGACCGTGTCTTCGTCGAGGTCTCCCGTGTCCAGCCAGCCCCGCCCCGGGGGCTGGTCGATGCCGCGCTCTTCCGATTCCATGTCGACGTACAAATGGAAGGCAAGATCGCGCACCTCGTCGAGGTCCTGCTCCCACTCGGCGCGCGCCGCTGTGCGTTGTTCGCGCGCAGCGACGCTCAGCGGATGGCCCTCGCCAAGGCCGCGGGCCAGGTCCTCGGCCAGTAGTTCCCACTCGGAGATGCAGTCCACTTCGGTACCCGCCGTTTTCGGCGCCCAAAGCGCACGCACGTAACGCGCCCGCAGGCTGGTTTCAGCGTCATGGCCGAGCGCGTTTTCGGCGGCCGTTATCAGTTCGTCGAGGCTTCTGCAAACGAAATCGGTGACGCCTGTGGCTTCCCCGAGCCACCCCAGCCGCGCCAATTGGGCAGCCAGCGTATCGGGATGATGCTTTCCCAGGACCTGGCGGCGGTACATGACGACGGGCACCGCGTCCGAGCTGGCGCCGAAAGGGTCGCCGAGATCGTAGCGGGCCTGCGCCGCCATGTAGGCCGCCGAAAGCGTCACCTCGTGCTCGACACCGAACGCGCGAGTTTCGGCACCGCACAACCGAACCCAGCGCACCAGCCGGCTTCCGGGATCCTCGTTCGGATACTCGACGTAGGCCACGACATGACTTGCGCGGAGCGTGTCGGGGTGCTCAGCGCCCAGCACGCGAGCCATGGTCGGAACCAGTTCGCGCAGTTGGTCGACCGCACCGACGTCAGCGAGGAGGAAACGCCACCGCGCCACCGCGCCGGCCACCACGAGCGTCTCCGGGTGTTCTGGTCCGAGCACATCGCGACGCATATCGAGTACTGCACCGGCGTCACGGACAGCACCCTCAGTGTCGCCGGCGGTCTGGCGCGCCTCGGCGAGCGCCAGCAGCGCGGCGACAGTCGATTCGTGTTGCGGACCCAGCGTGGCTTGCACCGACTGCCACTTCTGTACTGCTGCCGTGACCGGATCAACCTCGGCCGCTTGGTTTTCCGACATGCAGATCCCCTTGCCTGCCAGGCCGGTTCAACCGGAACGCTAGACCGGGATCAGCCCGTGCTTGCGCGCGGTGCGGAACCACAACTGCTTGTCCCGCAACAGCTTCAGCGACTTGCGCAGCAACAGCCGAGTCTCGTGCGGGTCGATCACCGCGTCGATGAAGCCGCGTTCGGCGGCGGTCCACGGGATGGCCATGTTGAGGTTGTAGCCCTCGATGAAGTCCTTCTTGATCTGCTGCGCCTCGGGCGTCGTCGGGTCGGGGAACCGCTTCATCAGCAGCTGCGCGGCCCCCTCGGCGCCGATCACCGCGATGCGCGCGGTGGGCCAGGCGAAGTTGAAGTCGGCGGTCAGCTGCCGGGACCCCATCACGGCGTAGGCGCCGCCGTAGGACTTGCGCACGGTGATCGTCACCTTCGGCACGTCGGCCTCGACCACGGAGTACAGGAAACGGCCGCCGCGCTTGATGATTCCGCGCTTCTCCTCTTCGGCGCCCGGCAGGAAGCCCGGGGTGTCCACCACGAAGACCAGCGGGATGTTGAACGAGTCGCAGAACCGGATGAACCGCGCCGCCTTGTCGGAGGCCTCGTTGTCGATCGCCCCCGACATGTGCATGGGCTGATTGGCGATCACCCCCACGGGGTGCCCGTCGACGCGCGCGTACCCGGTGATGATGGCCGGCCCGTGCTGCGCGGCGACGTCGAGGAAGTCGCCGTCGTCGAAGATGCGCAGCAGGATTTCATGCATGTCGTAGGCCGCGTTGTCGGAGTCCGGCACGATCGCGTCGAGCTCCAGGTCGGTCGGGGTGATCTCCGGCTCCAGGCCGGGGTTGACGATCGGCGGCTTGCCGAAGGTGCTCGACGGCAGGAACGAGAGGAAGTCGCGCACGTACTGGAACGCCTCGGCCTCGGAGTTCACCACCTGGTGGATGTTGCCGTAGCGGGCCTGCGCGTCGGAGCCGCCGAGCTCGTCGAGGGTGACCTCCTCGCCGGTGACCTCGCGGATGACGTCCGGGCCCGTGACGAAGAAGTAGCCCTGGTCTCGCACCGAGACGAGCAGGTCGTCCTGGATGGGCGAATACACCGCTCCCCCGGCGCATTTGCCGAAGATGAGGGAGATCTGCGGCACCAGACCCGACAGCGCCTCGTGCCGGCGGCCCAACTCGGCGTACCACGCCAGCGAGGTGACCGCGTCCTGGATCCGGGCCCCGCCGGAGTCCTGGATGCCGATGATCGGGCAGGCGACCATCGCGCACCACTCCATCAGCCGGGCGACCTTGCGGCCGAACATCTCGCCGACCGTGCCCTGGAAGACGGTCTGATCGTGGGAGAACACCCCGACCGGCCGGCCGTCGATCATGGCGTGCCCGGTGACGCACCCGTCGCCGTAGAGCGCGTTCGGGTCGTTCGGCGTCTTGGCCAACGCCCCGACTTCCATGAACGTGCCCGGGTCGACCAGCGCGTGGATGCGGGCGCGGGCGCTGGGGATGCCCTTCTTCTCGCGCTTGGCCGCGGCCTTCTCGCCGCCGGGCTCCATGGCCCGCTCCAGACGAACGTGTAGCTCGGCCAGCTTTTCGGCTGTCGTGTGAGCGCGAGAAGGTTCCGCACCGGTCACTACTTGCCCACCTCACTCGTCCGGCGGCGCCCCGCCTCGATGTTGTCCAACGCCTCGGTCAGGTGTGCACCCACCTTGGCGATGATCGGCTCGTCGATGGCCTGGATGTGCTCGCCACCGATCGGCACGACCTCGAGGTCGGCCACGTACTCGGCCCAGCCGCCGTCCGGCTGGCGGATGGCGTACCGAGGCTCGAACTCGATGACGTCGTCATGGTAGCGATCGGCCATGTAGAGCGTGACGTGGCCGTCGTAGGGCTCGATCTGGACCGTCTCGAGCGCCCGGTTGTCCAGGTACGAGGTTCGCTGGTGCTCGATGATCCCGCCGGGCACCTGCACGCCGCTCTGCTGGACGATCTCCAACACGAACTTCACCTGGCCTTCGTCGTCGAGCTCCTCGAGATGCTCGTACGGGATCGCGGGGATCTCGACGTTGAAGGTGCGCTCGGCGAACCGCGCGTAGCGGTCCCAGCGCTTGCGGGTCTCTTCCTTGGTCTGCGGGATCTCCTCGCCGGCCCGGACGGTGTCGATCATGCCGACGAACGCGACGTTCGCGCCCATCCGCTTGAGCCCGATCGCGCAGGCGTAGGCCAAGGCGCCACCGAGCGACCAGCCGACGAGGACGAACGGCTTGTCCCCGTTCATCTCCAGCAGCTTGGGAACGTACTGGGCGGCCCGTTCCTGCACGGTGCCCTCGACCCGCTCCAGGCCGTACATCGGGGTGTCCGACGGCAGCCGGTTGAGCAGCGGCTCGTACACCACCGTCGAACCGCCGGCCGGGTGGAACACGAACACCGGTATCTGCGAATCGTTTTGCGGCGCCCGGATGGTGCGGACGAAGCCGTCGATCACGCCGGCCTCCAGGTAGTCCCGCACCTTCTCGGCCAGCGCCTCGATGGTCTCCGACCCCTGCACGTCCTCGGCGGTGATCGTCCCCTCCGCGCGCTCGGAGAGGCGCTGGGCCATCTTGGCGGCCTGCTCGTCGTTGAGCTTGGGCAGCGGGTTGAAGATGCCGCCCGGCGACTTGCCTGTGACGATCGCCCACGTCGCAAAGGTGACCCGCTCGGCGGCGTCGCGTGGTGGCACGTCCGAGTTGAGCGCCTTGGCGACCGCCTCCTGGTTGAGCGCTTGGGCGGCGCCGGCCAGGTTGGGCTGCTTGCCGTTCGGGGTCGGGCCCGACGGGTCCGTCGGCGGCGGGGGGATCGGCATATCCGACGCCGGGGCCGGTGGCGCGGCCTGTGTTTCGGGCTCGGCCTGCGGATCGGGCGCGGTCGCCGCCAGGGTGGCCGGCGTCGCCCCACTCAACAGCTGCGCCTGCTCCTTGGCGATCTCCTCGGGCGTCAGCGTCTGCTGGTGCTCGTGCAGCTGCTCGACCTCGTCGCGGTGCTCGACCGCGTACTCGATCAGCTTCTCCACGGCGTAGAGGTTCGCGTCGCGCACCGCCGTCAGCTGGATCGGCGGCAGGTCGAAGTCGTACTCGACGCGGTTCTTGATGCGCACGGCCATCAGCGAGTCCAGACCCAGCTCGATCAGCGGCACCTCCCACGGCAGATCCTCGGGCTCGTAACCCATGGCCGCGCCGACGATCGTGCCGAGGCGGTCCGCGATGGTCTCCCCGGAGTCCGGCGACCACTTGCCCATGTCCGCCGAGAAGTACCGGTTGGTCAGGCTGTCGGTCAGGGTCTCGGCCTCCGGCTCGTCCCCGCTCGCCTCCGGCTCGGCCACCGCCCCGTTGGTCGGCGCCTCGATGACCGCGCCGGCGCCGACGGCGGCGGGCAGGGCGACGCCTTGTTGCCCGGAGCGCGCCACCAGCGCGTCGTAGACCAGCGTGAAGGACTCGTCGATGCGCGCGTGCACCTGGACCGACGCGCCGCCGGGGTGGCGGGTCAGCGTCGTCACCAGCCGGGCGCCCTCGCCCGGCACCGCACGCTGCTCGGCGGCGGCCAGCTGAGCGTCCGGAAGGACCGCTGCCGCAGCGGTTTTCACCAATGCCGCCAGGTCGGTCGCGCCGCGTGGCTTGTACTCCCACACGTGCCGGCCGTCCGGCAGCGCGACGTGGTTGCCGGGCATCATCACCGACGCGTCGCCGGAGAAGTGGGCGTCGAGCCAGTGTTCCTTGCGCTTGAAACGAGTCGGTGGGATGTTCGCGTAATCGGCCGGTCCGCTGGCTCGGCTGAACAGCGTCCAGATGTCGAGGTCGTGGCCGTGCACGTAGAGCTGGGCCATGGCCGAGATCATCGACTCGACGTCGTCCTGCTTTTTGGCGAGCGTCGGAATCAATTGGGCGTCATGAAGACCCGCGGCCGCGGTGGTCAGGCCGATCTGCATCAGCGCCACCGGGTTGGGCGCGAGCTCCAGGAAGGTGGTGTGGCCGCTGTCGACGGCGTTGCGAACACCGTGGGTGAAGTAAACCGAGTGACGCATTCCCTTGACCCAGTACGCGACATCGTGGATCGGCTCGCCGCCGGGCTTGATGTAGCTGCCCTCGTGCACGGTCGAGAAGATTCCGACGCTCGGGCTCATCGGCTCGATGCCCTGCAGCTCGGCGGAGAATTCGCCGAGCAGCGGGTCCATCTGCGATGTGTGCCCGGCGCCCTTGGTCTGCAGCTTGCGGGCGAAGCGGCCCTCGGCCTCGCAGCGGGCGACGATCGCGTCGATCTGCTCGGGCGGGCCGCCGATGACGGTCTGACTGGGCGCGGCGTAGACGCACACCTCCAGGCCGGGGAAGTCGCCGAACACGTTTTTCAGCTCGTCGGCGGAGTACTCGACGAGCGCCATCAGCCGGATGTACTCGCCGAACAGCATCGCCTCGCCCTCGCCCATCAGGTGTGAACGCGAGGCGATGACGCGCGCCGCGTCCGCCAGGGACAGGCCGCCGGAGAAGTAGGCCGACGCGGGCTCGCCGAGCGACTGACCAATCACCGCAGCGGGTTTGGCGCCGTGGTGCTTGAGCAGCTCACCCAGCGCAATCTGGATCGCGAAGATCACGACGTTGGAAGTCTCGATGCCGTACTCGTGCGAGTCGTCGAGGATCAGTTCGAGCACCGAGTATCCGCGCTCGTCCTGAATCAGCGCGTCGACCTTCTCGATCCACTCGGCGAAGACCTCGTTGCGCAGGTACAGGTTCTTGCCCATCTTGCGGTGCTGCGCACCGAATCCGGCCATCGCCCACACCGGGCCGTTGGTCACCGGGCCGTCGACGCTGAACACGCCCGGCCGCTGCTTGCCCTCGGCGACCGCGCGCAGGCCCTTGATGGCCTCCTCGTGGTCATGGGCCAGCACCACCGCGCGCGAACGGCCGTGGTTGCGGCGCGACAGCGCCCGCCCGATGGACTCCAGTGAGGAGGCCTGGCCTTCGGAGCTTTCCATCCAGTCGGCCAGCTCGGCGGCGGCGGCCTTCTTGCGCGAGGTCAGGAAGGCCGACACGGCGAGCGGGATCAGCGGCTTGGTCGGCTCCTCGGCCTCCCGGGCCGCGAGCTCTTCCAGCGCAATCTCTTTGAGCCGCAACGCCTCCTCGGTGACGCCCGGCAGCTCGTACTCTTCCTCGGGCGCCTCGGCGTCGGGGATGATGTTGCCGAAGTCGTCGAACCGCAGCGAGTGGCCTTCCATCGTTGGCGCGTCAGCGGTTTCAGAGGCTTTTTCGGCCTCGGCCTGCGGCTCGGGTTCCGGCGCCTCTTTCTCAACGACGTCGCGGGGCAGCACCTCGCGCACCACCAGGTGCGCGTTGGCCCCACCGAACCCGAAGCTGGACACCCCGGCCAGCGCGTAGCCGCCGTAGCGCGGCCAATCGGTCGCGGTGTCAACGACTTTCAGGCGCATCCCGTCGAAGTCGATGTACGGGCTGGGGCCGGCGAAGTTGATCGACGGCGGCAGCTTGTCGTGCTGCAGCGCCAGCACCACCTTGGCCAGGCTCGCGGCACCCGCGGCCGACTCCAGGTGGCCCACATTGGTTTTCACCGCACCCAGCAGCGCCGGGCGGTCGGCCGGACGTCCGCGGCCGACGACGCGGCCCAGAGCCTCGGCCTCGATCGGGTCGCCCAGGACGGTCCCGGTGCCGTGCGCCTCGATGTAGTCGACGGTGCGCGGGTCGATGCCCGCGTCCTTGTAGGCCCGGCGCAGCACGTCGGCCTGCGCGTCCTGGTTGGGCGCGATCAGGCCGTTGGACCGGCCGTCGTGGTTGACCGCGCTGCCGGCGATCACGGCGAGAATCTGGTCGCCGTCGCGGCGGGCGTCGTCGACCCGCTTGAGCACCAGCATGCCGCCGCCCTCGGAGCGGGTGTAGCCGTCGGCGTCCGAGGAGAACGACTTGATCCGGCCGTCGGGCGACAGCACCTGGCCGATCTCGTCGAAACCGAGCGTCACCACCGGGGTGACCAACGCGTTGACGCCACCGGCGACCGCCACGTCGCACTCGCCGTTGCGCAGCGCCTGCACCGCCTGATGGGCGGCCACCAGCGAGCTCGAGCAGGCGGTGTCGACGGCGACCGACGGGCCGCGGAAGTCGTAGAAGTAGGACACCCGGTTGGCGATGATCGACGTCGCCGTGCCGGTGATCGCGTACGGGTGCGCGACGGTCGGGTCGGACACCGCCAGGAAGCTGTAGTCGTTGTTGGAGACGCCGACGTACACGCCGACCGATCCGCCGCGCAGGCTCGACGCCGGAATGCGGGCGTGCTCGAGCGCCTCCCAGGTCAGCTCGAGGGCCATCCGCTGCTGCGGGTCGATGTTGTCGGCCTCGGTCTTGGCGACCGCGAAGAACTCGGAGTCGAAGCCCTTGATGTCCTTCAGGTAGCCGCCGCGGGTGCGGGCGTTGGCCAGCCGCTCGGCCAGCCGCGGCTCCTCGAGGAACTCAGACCAGCGGCCCTCGGGCAGGTCGGTGATGGCGTCGCGACCCTCCATCAGCGCCTGCCACGTCTCCTCGGGAGAGTTCATGTCGCCGGGGAGCCGGGTGGACAGGCCGACGATCGCGATGTCGACGCGTTCGGCCGGGCCGTTGCGCGTCCAGTCGGCGACGTCGTCACCGCTGGTGTCGATCTCGGGCTCGCCCTCGATGATGCGGGTGGCCAGCGACTCGATGGTCGGATGCTGGAAGGCCACCGCGACCGACAGGGTGACACCGGTCATGTCTTCGATGTCGGCGGCCATCGCCACGGCGTCGCGGGACGACAGGCCGAGCTCGACCATCGGCACCGACTCGTCGATGTCGTCCGGCGACCTCCCGACGGCCTTGCCCACCCAGTTGCGCAGCCACTCGCGCATCTCGGGGACCGTCATTTTGCGCCGCTCCTCCTCATCGCTCCGCTCTGCATCGTCGCCGGCGCGCATTTCGGTCTTCTTGGCGGGCAGATTCTCCTGCGGGTCCTGGGGATCGTCTAATTCAGCCATGGTTCCTGGGTTCAGTCGTTAGCGCCGGCGAAGGCCGTCGGCGATCCGACGCCGCTACGCAGGCTGCCGTCGAGGTAGGCGGCGCGGCACGCGCGGCGCCCGATCTTGCCGCTGGAGGTACGCGGGATCGTTCCCGCCTGCACCAGCAGCAGGTCGCGGATGGTCACCCCGTGGCGGACGGCGATGGCCGCCCGGATCTCGTCCGCGATCGGCTGGTAGTCGAGCTTGTGCGTGCCGGGAGCGCGCTCGGCCACGATCACCAGCTGCTCGGAGCTGTCCTCGGGGTCGTACTTGAGGCCGGTGTGCGGGTTGTCGAACACCACCTGCGGAAGCTGGTTAGCCGGGACCGAGAACGCGGCCACGTAGCCGGTGCGCAGGGCGCGGCTGGCCTCCTGCGCCGAGTACTCGAGGTCCTGCGGGTAGTGGTTGCGGCCGTCGATGATGACGAGGTCCTTGATCCGGCCCGCGATGTAGAGGTGGCCCTTGTGGTAGGTGCCGTAGTCGCCGGTCCGCACCCACATGCCGTCGTCCGGGGCGCCCTCGGCGTGCGACTGGCTGATGCGCGACTTGAGCAGGTTGCGGAAAGTCTCGGTGGTCTCGTCTTCCCTGCCCCAGTAGCCGGTGCCCATGTTGTTGCCGTGCAGCCAGATCTCGCCGATCTGCCCGTCCGGCAGCTCGCTGGCGGTGTCGGGGTCGACGATGACGGCCCACTCGTCGACGCCGATGATGCCGGCGGAAACCTGCGCGACGGCCGTGGGCGCATCGGGGGCGACCTCGACGAAGCGCTGCTTGTTCAGCTCGTCGCGGTCGACGTGGATGACCGTGGGCGCCTCGTCCATGGGCGTGGTGGAAACGAACAGGGTGGCCTCGGCCAGGCCGTAGGACGGCTTGATCGCGGTCTCGCGCAGGCCGTACGGCTTGAACGCCTCGTAGAACTTGCGCATCGACGCCGGGGACACCGGCTCGCTGCCGTTGAGGATCGCCTTGACGTTGCTCAGGTCCAGCGGTGGCTCGCCGTCCTTGGGCACGCCGCGCACCGCGGCGTGCTCGAACGCGAAGTTCGGGGCGACGGTGACGACCTCACAGTTCGGGGCGTCTTCGGGCTTGCGCGCCATCTCCCGAATCCAGCGGCCGGGCCGGCGCACGAACGCGGCCGGGGTCATGAACGTGAAGTTGTAGCCGAGCACCGGCGACAGCAGCGCCGTGATCAGGCCCATGTCGTGGAAGAACGGCAGCCAGGACAGGCCCCGGTCGCCCTCCTTGCCCTCGAGACCGTTGAGCACCTGCAGCACGTTGGTGGGCAGGTTCAGATGGGTGATCTGCACGCCGGTCGGGGTGCGGGTGGAGCCGGAGGTGTACTGCAGGTAGGCGATGGTGTTCTCGTCGGCCTCGGGCTCGACCCAGGTGGACGCCACCTCGTCGGGCACCGCGTCGACGGCGATCACGCGGGGCCGTTCCTTGGCCGAGCGCGCGCGGATGAATTTGCGGACGCCTTCCGCGGCCTCGGTGGTGGTCAGGATGGTCGACGGCGTGCAGTCGTCGAGCACCGCGTGCAGCCGGCCCACGTGGCCCGGCTCGTTCGGGTCGAACAGCGGCACCGCGATCCGGCCGGCGTACAGCGCGCCGAAGAAGGCAATGAGGTAGTCCAGGTTCTGCGGGCACAGGATGGCGATGCGGTCACCCGGCTGGGTGACCTGCTGCAGCCGGGCGCCCACCGCCCTGTTGCGGGCGCTGAAGTCGCGCCACACGATGTCGCGGTACACCCCGTCGCGCTCGGTGGAGTAGTCGATGAAACGGTAGGACAGCTTGTCGCCGCGAACCCTCGCCCATTTCTCAACGTGCTTGACCAGGTTGGTGTTATCCGGGAACCTGATCTTTCCATTCACGATGAACGGGTTGTGGTACGGCATTCCGCTCTCCTGTCACGCCTGTTTAAGTCGGCGCCACGCCGACTTTCGTCCTATGGTCGGCGACGCCGACGGTTTCCCATCTCGACCGCGGGCCAGTCCTCGCGCGGCGCCACGGGCGCCGGCCTCCTGCTCATCCCAGGCCGGCTTCAACCAGGACCGGGTCCGCGACAAAGTCTCTAGCTCTTAAATTCCTCTTAATGTTAAGGGGCGGCCCGCAGCACACCAAATCACAAGGTACCGCTGATCTGCACCGGCAACGGGCTCCAAACCGCTGTGTCCCGCGGCCGGTCATCCATGTTTGGGGTGCGGCGCGTTGGTGATCAGTCCTTGCACCCAGTTCAGCGTCCAATCCGTCGCGGGCTGCCCGTCCAGGTTCCAGAACTGGGTCGTCGCGTACAACGCGTGAATGGGCTGGCCGGCCCCGCCGGCCAGGGTGTTGAGCGTGTTGGGCAGGTTGGCCACGCTGAACGCCTCGTCGGGGGCGGCGCAGATCAGGTCGCCCGGCGCGCAGATCTCGTTGGTCTTGTCGTTGAGCGCGCCGAATCCGCCCGGCCGCGCCCCGGTCATGGTCAGGCCCAGCCCGGACAGCACCGGCACCTCGTGCAGGGTGACCTCGGCGCCCTGCCCTGGCGGGTTGGGCCCGATGTCCTTGCCCACGTCGGGCTGGCGGCGGCCGTCCGCGATCAACGTCACACCCAGAACCAGGTCGTCATCGACCGGCCCGCGGCCGTTGCCGATATCGCTGGCGATGTCACCGGCGATCACCGCGCCCTGGGAGAAGCCCATCAGCACGTAGCTCGTCAGCGGGCACTTGGCGTTCATGTCCGTCATCGCCTGGACCGTCGCGCGGGTGCCCTCGGCGCGGCTTTCGTTGTACGACATCTGGGTGTCACCGCTGAGCGGGTTGTGGAACTGCGCGGTGTAGGGGGTGGTGTACACCTGCACCCGCGACGCGGGGAACTGCTGGGTGATCGACGCGGTCACCTTGTGCAGCAACGCGTTGGGGAACTGCATCGGGTTGAGCGGATCGTCCTGCGGGGCCGATTCCCAGGTGCCGGGGACGTTGACCAACTGGACGTCCGGGCACGACGCGTCCTGCGAGGCGGGCCGCGGCTTGTGCGGATGGGTGGTCGTGGACGGCGACGGCAGCACGCCGGGCGGCACCGCGCTGGGCGGCGATTCGCGGCCACGCAGCATGACGACCACGAGCACGATGACCAACAACACGACGCCCGCCATCGCCAGGGCGGCGGTCCAGGCGAGGGCTCGGTGGCGCTTGCGCCGGGCGTCGGTAGCCATGTTCTCCTGCTAACAGAGTCGGTGGATCGCAGCGAAATGGTCCTCCGACCCCCGCCGCACCCCCTACACGGTACCGGCTCGCAGGAGCGGGTCAGCCGGGCAGCGACCCGCTACCGATTGGGCGATCGCCGCTACCGAATGGCGCCGACGATGTCCCCCGACATCGCGCCCAACTGCCCCGACCACGAGCCCCAGCCGTTGTCGCCGCCGCCGGGGAAGTCGAAGTGACCGTTGTGCCCGCCGTTGCTGCGGTACTGCTGGTAGAACTCGCGGGAGCTGCCCATGGCCGCGCCGGCCTGGCCGATCATCGCGGCGTCGTCGCCGCCCATGTTGGTCGGGCTGTAGACCCACACGCGGGTGTTGTTCTGCGCCAGCAGCGAGGCGTGGACGTAGGGGTCGTGCCACTTCCACCGGCCCAGCTGGGGTGCGCCCCACATGCCGTTGCCGTCGACGCCGCCGAACTGCTGCAGCCCGGCCAGGATGGCGCCGTTGTAGTTGGTGCTCGACGGGTACAGGAAGCCCGACAGCGAGCCGGCAAAACCGAAGCGGTCGGGGTGGAACGCGGCGAGCGCCATCGCGCCGTAGCCGCCCTGCGAGGCGCCGACGGCGGCGTGGCCACCGGGCGCCAGGCCCTTGTTGGCGGCCAGCCAGTTCGGCAGCTCGCTGGACAGGAACGTGTCCCACTGCTTGCTGCCGTCCTGCTCCCAGTTGGTGTACATGCTCCAGGCCCCGCCCGCGGGCGCCACCACCGAGATTCCCTTGCCGCCCAGCGTGTTCATCGCATTGCCCGCGGTGACCCAGTTGCTGACGTCCGGGGCCGCGTTGAAGGCGTCCAGCAGATAGACCGCGTGCGGTCCGCCCGCCAGGAAGGCCACCGGGATGTCGCGGCCCATCGCCGCCGACGGCACCATCAGGCTCTCGTACCCCGCCGCCCTGGCCTTGCCGGCCGGTCCGCCCGTCACGACGACGCCGATCAAGCCGACCGCCAGCGCGGCCACGCAGACCGCCCGAAGAAGCGCCGACATACCCCGCACGACCCTCATGTCCACCCTCCATCGTCTAGTCGCTGTCTGCACATTAGCCAGCGCCGTAGTTCCCCCGCCCGCGGGGTAGTGAAACAAATCACACACCAAAACCACTGGCGGCGGAAACCCCGAGGGGTTCCCGCCGCCAGTCGCGTGATCTTTAGGGCTTAGGTGCCCTGGCCGTTGGTGCCGTTTCCGGCGGCCGCAGCGGCCGTGGCCGGCCCGGCGCCCGGGGTGGCACCCAGCGCCGACTGCAGGTCAGGCTTCATCGCCTGCAGCTGCGCGCCCCAGTAGGGCCAGTCGTGGGTGCCGTTGGCGTCGAAGTTCCACACCGCGTTGTTGCCACCGGCGGCCTTGTACGCGTCCTGGAACTTCAGGTTGGAGGTCCGCACGAAGCCCTCGAGGAACTTGGCGGGCAGGTTGTCGCCACCGAGGTCGGACGGCTTGCCGTTACCGCAGTACACCCAGATCCGGGTGTTGTTGGCGACGAGCTTGCTGACCTGCAGCGACGGGTCGTTTCGCGCCCAGGCCGGGTCGCTCGACGGGCCCCACATGTCGTCCTTCTTGTAGCCACCGGCGTCACCCATGGCGAGGCCGATCAGCGACGGGCCCATGCCCTGCGACGGGTCCAGCAGCGCCGACAGCGAGCCGGCGTAAACGAACTGGTTCGGGTGGTACGCGGCGAGGATCAGCGCCGACGACCCGGCCATCGACAGACCGACGGCGGCGTTGTTGGTCGACTTGACCTGCTTCTGCGCGGACAGGTACGCCGGCAGCTCGCTGGTCAGGAAGGTCTCCCACTTGTAGGTGGTGCAGCCGGCCTTACCGCAGGCGGGCTTGTACCAGTCGGAGTAGAAGCTGGACTGACCACCGACGGGCATGACGACCGAAATGCCGGACTGGTTGTACCACTCGAACGCCGGGGTGTTGATGTCCCAGCCGTTGAAGTCGTCCTGCGCGCGCATTCCGTCGAGCAGGTACAGCGCGGGCGAGTTGGCGCCACCGCTTTGGAACTGCACCTTGATATCGCGGCCCATCGCCGCGGAAGGAACCTGCAGGTATTCCACCGGCAGACCGGGGCGCGAGAAGGCACCAGCGGTCGCCGAGCCCCCCACGGCGCCAATCAGGCCCGAGAGCAGCGCCGCGCCTGCGGCCGCCACCACGAGCCGCCGCGGCATGCCGGCCACGGCGCCGCGAAACCTGTCGACAAGCGTCATCCTTGCTTCCTCATCCTTCTTCGGCGCGCCCGTCATCCGGGACGCGTCATGTGTGGGTCGTACTGCATACGATCTCCGCGCAGCAGTGCCCGTGTAGTCAACCACACCTTGAACCGTCGAGTCGCATCGAGGCGGGCCCGCAGAGCGCAATTCGGCCCCCGTGACCCGGCGTGTTCAAGGCGAAACCACGACGGCGTAAACGGCGTTTCCGCATGTGCTTGCGCACTATGGCCAGCAGGTTGAGCCCGAAATGTGATGTTGCTGGGAATTTTTCATTCGGCACGGTTCGTAACGATTTTGAGATCGGCCGAAAATTCTTCTGCGCGGGCCTTACTCGCGTGGTGGAGGTGGCGCCTCGGCGGGCACCGGCAGCCCGCATCTGGCGAGCTCGTAGCGCGGCACGCGGTCGATCCGGTACGTGGTGAATTCATAGGAATGCAGCAGGTTGGACAGGAACCGGTGCGGCGTCATGGGTGCGCGCACCGAACTCAGCACGGCCTGCGTCTCGGGGCATTTCAGGGCCGCTACCGCCTCCGCGACCCATTGCTCGTCCAGATAACCCGGAACACCGGGATGCACCTTCACCCACGGGCCGTCGGCGATCACCCAATCGGGGAAGAGGTTCTTGTCGTGCCCGATGCGGCCGTGCTGCAGCCGTTCCGTGTGCTGCGCAAGCGGATTCGCCAACCCGATCTGGTCGATCACCCGGACGTCGAGGCCGACGTTCATGCCCACCATGCCGAGGTTGGTGAAAAACACTGCGTGCTGGGGCTTTTGGGGGGCGCTACCCGGTGGCGGCTGGGCCATCGGCACCAGGTCCCACTGGATGTAATTGCCCGACGGCAGCAGTAAGGCCCCCTCCGGGGTGTTGTCCAGCGCGGTCAGGATGGCCGCCATCCGCGGATAGCCCAGGTAGTCGGCCGCGGTCAGCGGATGCGCGTGGCCGGTGGCCTGGGCGTAGAAGCGCCGCTCGTCGACGATTCCGGAGTAGGTGACGTGGGTGGCGTCGTCGCCCATCCCCGGCGAGTTCGCCGCCCACAGCGACCAGCCGGCCAGACCCAGCCACAGCGCGCTCGCCGCCCCGGCCACCCAGTACCCCGTCTCCCGCGAGTAGTCCTGGCCGTCCGGAATGGCCACCGGGATGACGGCGACCGGGGCCAGCAAACAGAACAGCGGTGCCAGCAGCACCCGTCCGTGCATGAAGTCGCCGCCTTGGCGGATCCAGTAGAGCGCCTGGATCAGACCGCTCACCAGGACGAAGGCCACCACCGCCGGGGGGCTCTGGACGGCCCGGGCCAGCCGCCCGTAGTCGGGGGCCAACGCGGGACGCAGGAACGAGGGCCGGCGGCGCGCGGCCAGCAGCAGCACGCCGAGCGGCACCAGGAGCACCACCGGCACCCATACCGCGTAGGGCGCGTCGAAGTTGGCCAGGTAGATCATGCCCTGCGACCACTTGTCGCCGGCCGCATCCTTGGCCAGGGCGGTCCCGGGGACCAGCAGGCCGTAGTAACCCATCCGGAAGATCTCGTAACCGACGGGCAGCAATCCGCCGGCGACCACGATCAGCGCCCGACGGCGCCAGCCGCGCGCGGCGACCAGCATCATGATCAGCGCCAGCCCACCCATCAGCGCCAGATCGGGCCGGACCAGGACGCTGAATCCGGCGACGAACGCCAGCGCGCCGACGAAGATCGGGCGATCGGGGCGGTTGCGCACCGGCTGCGCCCAGCAGACCATCATCCACCACAGCAAACCGAGATAGGCCAGCACCAGCCCGCTCTCCAGACCGGAGGTGGCGAAGTCACGAGCCGGCGGCAGCGCGACGTAGACCAGCGCGCCGGCCGGCAGCATCAGGGCCCTGCGGCCGCGCAGGCTGGGCGCGTACAACCGGGCGGCCCCCAGCATCAGCAGCGCCACGCCCAGGACCGAAAGCGTCAAAGCCAGCGCCAGCGCCACGTATTCCATCCGCATCGGACCGCCCACCCAGGCCCCGGCGTACATCAGGTAGGTCCAGGCGGTCGACGTGTTGGCCTCCACCCGCTCGCCCTGGTTGAACACCGGCCCGTTGCCGGCGAGCAGGTTGCGCACGGTGCGCAATACGATGAGCCCGTCGTCGGCGATCCAGCGGCGCTGCCAAGCGCCCCAACCGAACAGGACGACGACCACCACCACGCTGACCCACAGGCTGACCCGCACCATCGGGGTGTAGGGGAATACCGGCCAACCCAACCGCCTGATGACCGGCCGGCTGCGCATCATCCGCGCTTTGAGGGCCTGCAGTTCGGGGCTAGCCGAAGGCAACGGCGGCTCCAACTGTCGCGATCCACGTCACCGCCAGCAGCTGCAACACCCGATCCCGCAACGCGATGTCCTCGGGCTCGCCGGCCAGCCCGCCATCCACGTCGACCGCGTAGCGCAGGATCGCGATGGTGAACGGCACCATGGAGACCACAAACCAGCCCGCCGCGCCGTGTTCCCGGTCGAAGGCCCACAGCCCGTAGCAGACCACCAGCGCCGTGGCCGACAGCGTCCAGACGAACCGCAGGTAGGTGCTCGTGTAGTTCTCCAGGGCCTTGCGGATCTTGGCCCCCGTGCGCTCGGCCAGTTGCAGCTCGGCGTACCGCTTGCCGGCCACCATGAACAGCGACCCGAACGCCATCACCAACAGGAACCACTGGGTGAGGCGGATGTCGGTGGCCGCGCCGCCCGCGATGGCCCGCAGCAGATACGCCGAGGACACGATGCAAATGTCCATCACCGCTTGGTGTTTCAGGCCGTAGCAGTAACCCAGTTGCATCGCGAGGTAGACGGCCATCACCAGCGCCAGGTTGGGGGTGATCCACCAGCCGATCGCCAGCGAGGCGACGCCGAGCACCACCGCCAGGGCGTAGGCCAGCCACTCCGGCACCACACCCGCGGCGATCGGGCGGAACCTCTTGGTCGGGTGCTCGCGGTCGGCCTCGACGTCGCGCACGTCGTTGATCAGGTAGATCGACGACGCCGCCAGGCAGAACGCGACGAACGCGCCCAAGGCCGGGTAGGCCTTGTCCAGCACGTCGTGCAAGTGGTAGCGCACCGGCCCGCCCAGCGCGGCCAGCGGCGCGGCCAGGACCAGCACGTTCTTCACCCACTGCCGCGGGCGGATCGCCTTGACGACCCCGAGCACCACGTTGCCCGACGGCCCGGTCACCACGTCCTCACTCATTCGCCCACACCTTCCCCGCCCGGCCCTGCAGCCGAACCGCGATTCGCGCGACGGTCGCGCCCAGGGCGATGCCGCACGCCACGTCGCTGGGATAGTGCACGCCCAGCAGCATCCGCGACAACGCCATCGGGGGAACCAGCAGGGCCGGCAGCGGCAGACCGGTGATCCGGCCCATCAGGATGGCCGCGGCGGTGGTCGAGGTGGCGTGCGCCGACGGGAAACTGAGCTGGCTGGGCGTGCCGACGTTGACCACGACGGCCGGATCGTGCGGGCGCTTGCGCCGCACCACCCGCTTGACCACCACGGCGGCGGCGTGCGCGGCGAACGCGCCGGCCCCGGCCACCAGCCAATCCCAGCGCCGCTTCGGCATCAGCAGGGCGCCGACCGCCGCCACGGCCAACCACCCGATGCTGTGCTCGCCGAAGTGGGACAGGCCGCGCGCCACGTTCAGCACGCCGGGGCGGTCGGCGAGTGCGGATTGCACCGCCACCAGGGCGGCCACCTCACCGCGCGGGGGGACCGATTCAGGCATGCTCTCGCTCGGCGTGCGCGGGCAGCAGCGCCGTCTCCCACTTCTGCTTGCTGGACAGCACCGGCAACGCGTCCCGATAGATCTTGCGCATCTCGTCGAACCGGCTCGCCAGCCGGCGCTGCCGGCGCAGCGAGGCGAACAGCAGCTGGAACATCTTGCGCCGATCGCGTTGCCGGTAGACCACCCCGCACCCGTCGGCCGTCGTCACGGTGACGCCGTCGACCGTGCACAGCCGGAACCAGCGGGCGTCCTGGGTGGGCACGTTGTACTGCGGACGCCGGTGGGCTTCGGGGTCGGCCTTGGTCGCGTTGTGCGCGATGCCGCGGGCCAGCCGGTAACCGATCGACACCGGGTTCACCGGCGGCTTCATCGCCTTGGTCTTGTTCGACGGCGTCGGCAGCTCGCTGGCCGCCGGCAGCACGACCGCGTCCGGGTATTCCTTGCGCAGCCGGTGCACCTCGGGCAGCGCGGATTCCAGGATCGAGAAGATGTGCTCGGGGCCGGCCAGGAAGTCGTCGATGGCCCGGTTCTGGATCGCCACGGTCGAATATTCAAGGCAAGCAAGGTGTTTCAGCGTGGCCTTGAGATGGCTGCGGACCAGTCCGGTGATGTCACCGTCCCAATGCATGGCGGCGACCACCAACCGGTTGCGCAGATGGAAGTACGCCTGCCAGTCGATGGCGTCATCCTTATCGCTCCAGGCCATGTGCCAGATCGCCGCGCCGGGCAGCGTGACGGTCGGATACCCATGCTCACCGGCGCGCAGACCGTATTCGGCGTCGTCCCATTTGATGAACAGCGGCAGCGGCTGGCCCAGTTCCTCGGCGACCTGCCGCGGGATCATGCACGTCCACCAGCCGTTGAAGTCGACGTCGATCCGTCGGTGCAGCAGCGCGCTGCGAGAGCTCTTGTCGTTCAACGGAAATTCCGCGAAATCGTGGTCGTACTCGGCGTGCGGCGCGGCGGTCCACATGAAGTTGGACTGGTTGACCACCTCGCCCATGATGTGCAGGTGCGACGGCTCCTGCAGGTTGAGCATCTGGCCGCCGATCAGCATCGGCTTCTTGGCGAAGCGGTGCAACGCCAGCACCCGCAGGATCGAGTCGGGCTCGATGCGGATGTCGTCGTCCATGAACAGAATCTGTTGGCAGTCCGTGTTTTTCAGTGCCTCGTACATCACGCGGCTGTAGCCGCCGGAACCGCCGAGGTTGGGCTGATTGTGGATGGACAGCCGGTTACCCAGGCCCGCGGCCGCCGCCGCGAAGTCCGGGTGATCGCGCACCTTGCGGACACCCTGGTCCGGGACGATCACCGCACCGATCACCTCGTCCACCAACGGATCCGCGGTGAGGTCGGCCAGGGCGTTGACGCAGTCGGCCGGCCGGTTGAACGTGGGGATCCCCACCGCGATGTTGGCCGTGCCGGGAGCGGGCTCGGTCGCATACCAGCCGCCGCTGACCAAGTTGACCGCGGTGTCGGTGGTGATGTCGAACCAGATCCAGCCGCCGTCCTCGAACGGTTTTAGCGGCACCTCGATCTCGACGATCGCCGGCTGCTCGTCGGTGCCGACGAACTGGCGGCCCTCCACCGAGATTCGCACCCCGGTGGCCTTGGTCCGGTACACGTCGACGCGGCCGGTTCCGGTCAGCTCGACCCGCAACACCACCGACGCGCAGATCGACCAGCGGCGCCAGTAGCTGGCCGGGAACGCGTTGAAGTAGGTGGCGAACGACACCTCGGACTCTTTGCCGATCTCCAGCGACGTGCGGCTGGTCGCGTGCGCGCGCCGGGCGTTGGTGGTCGACTCCTCCAGGTACAGCTTGCGCACGTCGAGGGGCTCCCCCGGCCGCGGCAGGATGATCCTGGAAAGCAGGCTTACAGCGGTCATCCCCCCGCGCCTTCCTCCACTAGGGCTTTGCCGTCGCGCAGGTGCGGCGCGATGGTGTTGTCGTACATGTTCAGTGCGCTGGCGATCGCCATGTGCATGTCCAGGTATTGATAGGTGCCCAGCCGGCCGCCGAAAAGCACTTTGGACGAAGCGGTTTCGGCCTTCGCGCGCGCCCGGTACGCGGCCAGCAGGGCCCGGTCGGCTTCGGTGTTGATCGGATAGTAGGGCTCGTCGTCGTCCTCGGCGAACCGGGAAAACTCGCGCATGATCACCGTCTTGTCGGTCGGGTAATCGCGCTCGGGGTGGAAGTGGCGGAACTCGTGGATGCGGGTGTAGGGGACGTCGAGATCGTTGTAGTTCATCACCGACGTGCCCTGGAAGTCGCCGCGATCGGTCAGCACCTCGACCTCGAAATCCAGTGTGCGCCAGCCCAACCGGCCTTCGGCGTAATCGAAGTAGCGGTCCAGCGGGCCGGTGTAGACGACCGGCGCGTCGGGACTGTCGGCGCGCAACTGGTCGCGGACGTCGAACCAGTCGGTGTCCAGCCTGACCTCGATGCGGTCGTCTGCGGCCATGTTCTGCAGCCACGCCGTGTAGCCGTCGACCGGGAGGCCCTCGTAGGTGTCGCTGAAGTACCGGTTGTCGAAGGTGTAGCGCACCGGCAGCCGGGTGATGTTGGCGGCGGGCAGTTCCTTGGGATCGGTCTGCCATTGCTTGGCGGTGTAGCCCTTGACGAACGCCTCGTACAACGGTCGCCCGATGAGCGAGATCGCCTTCTCCTCGAGGTTCTGCGCGTCCTCGGTCTTGATCTCACCGGCCTGCTCGGCGATCAGCCGGCGCGCTTCGTCCGGGGTGAAGTACTTGCCGAAGAACTGTGACACCAGGCCCAGCCCCATCGGGAACTGATAGGCCTGCCCGTTGTGCATCGCGAACACCCGGTGCCGGTAGTCGGTGAAGTCGGTGAACTGCCGCACGTAGTCCCAGACCCTCTTATTGGAGGTGTGGAACAGGTGCGCGCCGTACTTATGGACCTCGATGCCCGTCTGCGGCTCGGCTTCGGAATAGGCGTTGCCGCCGATGTGGGGGCGACGTTCCACGACGAGCACGCGCTTCCCGAGTTGGGTAGCCACGCGCTCGGCAATGGTCAGGCCGAAGAATCCGGAGCCGACGACGAGGAGGTCGAAACGAGCGGTCATCGGTTGCTTAGGGTATCCGACCGCGTGGGCCTAACCCATTTGGCGAGGCCACGGAGTCCGCGATCGGCCGATTGACGAGGAGCGCGGGCGCCTCAGCCCGGCGATCACGGTCGGGGTCGCAATTACCTCACGATTCAATATCACCACTCTAGTCACAACAATCTCACTCGTACCATCGATTCTGTGTGGATCTCGCCGGGTGGAGCCGGCGGGCCACACCGACACAACACAGTTGACGATTGAGTTGTCCAGATTGAGGAGACTTCCGTGCCGAACCGACGCCGACGCAAGCTTTCGACAGCCATGAGCGCGGTCGCCGCCCTGGCAGTGGCGAGTCCTTGCGCGTATTTCCTTGTCTACGAATCGACGACCGGCAGCAAGCCGCCCGAGCACCACGACTTCAAGCAGGCGGCCGTGATGAGCGACCTGCCGGGCGAGCTGATGGGCGCGCTGTCGCAGGGGTTGTCGCAGTTCGGCATCAACCTGCCCCCGGTGCCCGCGCTGGGCGGGGGTGCGACCAGCACCCCGGGCCTGACCAGCCCCGGCCTGGGCACTCCGGGCCTCGGGACGCCCGGGCTCACCAGCCCGGGCCTGGCCAGCCCCGGTTTGACCAGCCCAGGCTTGACCAGTCCCGGTTTGACCAGCCCCGCGTTGACCAGCCCGAGCCTGACCAGCCCCGGCGCTGCCAGCCCCGGCTTGACGACCCCGGGCCTGGCGCCCACGACGCCGGGGCTCACCGCCCCCGGCGCGTTGCCGACCACCCCGGGTGCCGGAGTGGCGACCCCGGGCGCGGGGCTCAACCCGGCGCTTTCCAACCCCGGGCTGACCAGCCCGGCTGGCGTCGCGCCCGGAGTGGGCAGTCCGACGGCCGCCGGTGAGGTGCCGATCACGGCCCCGGCCGCGTTGGACCCGGGCGCCGACGGGACCTACCCGATCCTCGGTGACCCGTCGTCCTTCGGCAACGCCTCGCCGATCGGCGGCGGCACGGGCCTCGGCACCGGTGGCGGCGGGAGCTCGAGCGGCGGCAGCGGCGGTCTGGTCAACGACGTCATGCAGGCCGCCAACCAGTTGGGCGCCGGTCAGGCCATCGACCTGCTCAAGGGCTTGGTGATGCCGGCGATCACGCAGGGACTGCACGGCGGCGCGGGCGCGCTGCCGGGCGCCGCCGGTGTGCTGCCGGGCGCGGCGGGTGCTCTGCCGGGTGCAGCGGGCGCCTTGCCCGCGGCCGCGGGGGCGTTGCCGGCCGCCGCGGGCGCTGCCGGGGCGTTGCCGGCCGCCGCGGGTGCGGCGCCGGTCCTGCCTCCCGTCTAGACCTTCGGGGAACCCTCCAACCAGACGGCACCGCAGATCTTTCTGCGGTGCCGTCGAATTTTGTCCACATTCCAGACGCCCAGCTCGTGTCGTCTCATCAATAACATTAGAAACACAAGTAACATCGGCTGGTGTCTCCTAGCCGTGGGCCGACGACGTTGCTCACCGCCATCGTGGCGACCGTCGTCATCGTGTCCTGGGTGGCGGACACGACGCGCGACCGCGGCACCGCCGGATCGCCGCCGGCCCGCGGCACCCAACTGGCCGAACAGCCGCTGGTCGGCCTGGGCGGGGGTGTGACCGTTCGCCAGATCAGCCAGGACACCCCGTTCTCCCTCGTCGCGCTCACCGGCGACCTGGCCGGCACGTCGACGCGGGTGCGGGCGAGGCGCCCCGACGGTTCCTGGGGGCCGTGGTACCAGACCGAGTACGAAACCGCGGCGCCCGACGGGGCGACGGCCGCCGGGTCCCTGGAGGGGCCGCGCGGCACCGACCCGGTGTTCGTCGGCACCACCACGACCGTCGAGATCGCGGTCACCCGTCCGATCGATGCGCCGCTGACCCAAGCGCCGCCCGCGCCGCCCAGCGAGGCCGCCCTCGGCTACAAGCCGGCGTCCCGCGAGCAGCCGTTCGGGCAGAACATCTCCGCGATCCTCATCTCGCCGCCGCAAGCGCCCACCGAGACGCAGTGGACCCCACCGTCCGGCGTCCTGATGCCAGGGCAGGCGCCCGCCATCATCAGCCGGGCGCAGTGGGGCGCCGACGAATCGCTGCGATGCGGTAGTCCCCAGTACGACAACGGGATTCGCGCGGCCGTCGTGCACCACACCGCGGGCAGTAACGACTACTCGCCGCTGGAATCGGCCGGGATCGTCAAGGCCATTTACACCTATCACAGCAAGACCCTGGGCTGGTGCGACATCGCCTACAACGCGCTGGTCGACAAGTACGGCCAGGTGTTCGAGGGCAGCGCCGGGGGGCTCACCAAAGCGGTCGAGGCGTTCCACACCGGCGGCTTCAACCGCAACACCTGGGGTGTGGCGATGATCGGCAATTTCGACGACGTACCGCCGACCCCGATTCAGCTGCGCACCCTGGGCCGGCTGCTCGGCTGGCGGCTGGGCCTGGACGGCGTCGACCCCAAGGGCACGGTCGCGCTGGAGTCGGCAGGCAGTCACTACACCACCTTCCCGGCCGGTTCCGTCGCGACGTTGCCGACCATCTTCACCCACCGCGACGTCGGCAACACCGATTGCCCGGGCAACGCCGCCTACGCCTTGATGGACGAAGTGCGCGACATCGCTTCGCATTTCAACGATCCGCCGGAGGAGTTGATCAAGGCCCTGCAGGGCGGCGCGATCTACGACCACTGGCAGGCGATGGGCGGGATGAACAGCGTGCTCGGCGCGCCGACCTCACCGGAAGACAGCGCCGAGGGCGACGCTCGGTACGTCACCTTCGCAAGGGGCGCCATGTACTGGTCGCCTGCAACCGGCGCCCAGCCCGTCACCGGCGCGATCTACGACGCCTGGGCGTCGCTGAGCTACGAACGAGGCCCGCTCGGTTTGCCAACCAGCGCGGAAATTCAAGAGCCGCTACAGATTACGCAGAATTTCCAGCACGGGACGCTGAACTACGACCGCCTCACCGGCGACGTCACCGAGGTCGCCGAGGGAATCACCACGCCGCTGTCGACCCAGCCCCCGAGCGGCCCAACTATTCCGCCCGAGCACTTTTCGCTGCCGGCGCACCCGTCGACCTAGGGGCTGAGCCACCAGCGTTCCAGCACCCGTCCCACCCCGTCGTCGTTGTTGACGGTGGTGACCTCGTCGGCGGCGGCGAGCACGTCGGGGTGGGCATTGCCCATCGCCACGCCATGACCGGCCCAGCGCAGCATCGGTAGGTCGTTGGGCATGTCGCCGAACGCCACCACCTCCTCGCTGCCGATCTGCAGCGGCCTGGCCACCTCGTCCACACCGGTGGCCTTGCTGATGCCCAGCGGCACGATTTCCACCAGGCCGTTGTTGGTCGAGTAGGTGATGTCGCCCTCCAGGCCGACATGCTTGGCCAGCGCGGCGGCCATATCGGCGCTGCGGGCCCCGTTGCGGCGGATCAGCAGCTTGATGGCCGGCGCGCTGAGCAGGTCCTCGATCGACACCTCGGTGTTGTCCGGGTTCAGCCACGCATGTTCGTAGCCGGGCGAGCTGATGAACTGCGGGGTCGCCGTGTCGTGGGCGCGCTCGCCGATTCGCTCGACGGCAAGGCCCGCGCCCGGGATGACGCGCGTGGCGATCTCGGCCAGCTCGGCCAGGGTGTCGACCGGCAGCGTTCGCGTGGACACCACCCGGTCGGTCGACGGGTCGTAGACGACCGCGCCGTTGGCGCACACCGCGATCGGCGCGAAGCCGAGCGCGTCGACCACGGGGCGTATCCAGCGCGGCGGGCGGCCGGTCGCCACGACGAACTTCGCGCCTGCGCCGACCGCGGCGCGGATGGCGTCGCGGGTGCGCGGGGTGATGGTTTCGTTGTCGTCGAACAGGGTGCCGTCGACGTCGCAGGCGATGAGCGCCGGCTGGGTCACGTTGACGTCATCTGGTCAGTGCACTCCGCTCTGGTCCTGCCCCGGCCGGGTCACGCCGTCGGTGCCGTATTTCTGCATCCGCGCCTGCAGCTCCGACAGGCGGATCGCCCGGGAATCGTCCTGGGTGGGCGCGGCACCCCCGAGCCGCCGCGGCACCCAGAACTCGCCTTCCGGGTGCGGGTACTCCTCCTGCACCTGGTACAGCAACGCATTCATCGCCTGGCGTAGCTCCGCGTTGAGCTGTTCGGGCGTCCCGCGCGGCGGCAGCGGCCGCCCGGCGGCGACGGTGATCGGAACCTTGTTGCGCCACACCTTCTTTGGATGATCCTTGGGCCAGATCCGATGGGCGCCCCAGACGATGACCGGCACGATGGGCACCTGGGCGTCCAGGGCCATCCGGGCCGCACCGGTCTTGAACTCCCGCAGCTCGAAGCTGCGGCTGATCGTGGCTTCGGGATGCATCCCGATCAGCTCGCCCTGCCGCAGCCGCTGCGTGGCCAGCTCGAACGCGCCGTTCCCGTTAGTGCGGTCCACCGGGATCAGCCGGGCGTGGTTGATGACGTAGTTGACCGCCTTCACGTCGGCCATCTCCGCCTTGATCATGAAGTACGCGCGGCGGTGGCGTTCGCGCACGGCGAGCAGCGTCGGCAGCCAGTCCAGGTAGCTGGTGTGGTTCTGCGCCAGCAGCGCGCCGCCCCGCTCGGGGATGTTGTCCAGCCCCCGATACGTGAACTTGGTCCCCTGCATCGCGACCATCGGCGGCACGATCCACTCGCACAGCCGGTAGAACCCCTCAGGCATGTCGTCTCCTTCGCCTACCCTGACGGCCGTTCGCTGCGGCCGGCTGCCCGCGCCGCGGCCTCGTCCGCCTCCATCCGCGCGGCCTCGGCCATTGTCGGTGCCCCACCGCCCAGGCGGCGTGGCGTCCAGTACGCCCCGGGTTCGTGCGGATACTGCTGTTGCACTTGGTGCAGCAACGCGGTCATCGACTCGCGCAGCGCGGCGTCGGTCCGCGCGATGTCTTCGGCCGCCGGCACCGGCGCGCCCACCTGCACTTTAATGGGTAACTTGGCGCGCCGGAGGTTGCGCGGGTGATCTTTTGTCCAGATGCGGTGCGCACCCCAGACGATCACCGGAACGATCGGGACGCGCGACTCGATGGCCATCCGGGCGGCGCCCGTCTTGAACTCCTTGAGCTCGAAGCTGCGGCTGATGGTGGCCTCCGGATAGACCCCGACCAGCTCACCCTCGCGGAGACGTTGCACGGCAACCGCGTAGGCACCGGCCCCCGCTCCGCGGTCCACCGGAATGGTCCCGGTGTGCTTGATCAGGAAGTTGACGATCTTCACCTGTTGCATCTCGGCCTTGATCATGAACCTGAGCCGGCGACGCCGCCGGTGCACGGCCAGCGCGGCGGGCAGGAAGTCGACGTAGCTGGTGTGGTTGATCGCGATCACGGCGCCGCCGGAGGCCGGGATGTTCTCCTCGCCGCCGTAGGAGATCTGGGTGCCGGTGGCCAAAACCACCAGCCGAGCCAGAACCTCGAGCGTGCGGAAGATCGGCTCCACCATCGATCGCTACTCCGGCGGTCCCGCGTTCCGAGCCCGCCGAGCCGCGCGCTCGGCCGCCTCCTCGGCGTCCAGCTGGGCGGCCTCGGCCAGCGACGGGGCGCTACCGCCCAACCGGCGCGGCACCCAGTACTCGCCGGCGGGATGCGGCCCATACATCTCCTGGGCCCGCTCGAGCAGGTGTTGCATCCGCGAGTGCAGCAACCCCTTGAGCTCCTCGACGCCCAGCGTCGGTTCGATCGGCTCGCCGACGAGCACCGTGATGGGCACCTTCGGGCGCCACAGCTTCTTGGGGTGGCCCTTGGTCCAGATGCGCTGCGCGCCCCAGACGATCACGGGAACGATCGGCACCCCCGCCTCGACCGCCATCCGGGCCGCCCCCGACTTGAACTCCTTGATCTCGAAGCTGCGGCTGATCGTGGCTTCCGGGTAGACGCCGACCAGCTCACCGTCCTTGAGGTTCCTGACCGCCTCCTCGTAGGAGGCGGCCCCGTCCTGACGATTGACGGAGATGTGCCGCAGGCTGCGCATGATCGGCCCGGTGATCTTGTTGTCGAACACCTCCTGCTTGGCCATGAACCGCACCTTGCGGCCCAGACCCTGCTGGTAGGCGGGCAGGCCTGCGAACGTGAAGTCGAGGTAGCCCGTGTGGTTGATGGCAATGACCGCACCACCGCTTTTCGGCAGGTTTTCCACGCCCGCGACCGTGATCTTGAGACCCTGTAGGCGCCACACCAAGCGGGCAAGCTGAATGACAGTCCCGTATACCGGTTCCACAGCTGCCCAGCCTAGTGCTCCTGGCTGTGAGTCACCCGAAGTGCCGAAAGGAGGCGCCCTGCGACGTCACGCCGGCCCCGCCGCCTCGCGCTAAGCTCGGGGGCTGAAAAGTCGTTACCCGGCCGCGGGCCGCGAAGGCCCCTCTAGCGGCCCCAGGAAGGTGTTTGTGCAGGTCACGAGCGTAGGTCACGCCGGATTTCTGATCGAGACCCCCGCGGGCAGCATCCTTTGCGACCCCTGGGTCAACCCCGCTTACTTCGCGTCGTGGTTCCCCTTCCCGGACAACACCGGGCTGGACTGGGACCGGCTGGGTGACTGCGACTACCTGTACCTGTCGCACCTGCACAAGGATCACTTCGACGCCAAGAATCTGGCCGAGCACGTCAACAAGGACGCGGTGGTGCTGCTGCCCGACTTCCCGGTGCCCGACCTCCGAAATGCGTTGCAGGAGCTGGGCTTTTATCGGTTCTTCGAGACCAGCAACTCGGTCAAGCACCGGGTCGGCGGCCCGAAGGGCGACCTGGACGTGATGATCATCGCCCTGCGGGCGCCCGCCGACGGCCCGCTCGGCGACTCGGCCCTGGTGGTGTCCGACGGCGTGACAACGGCTTTCAACATGAACGACGCCCGGCCGGTCGACCTGGACGTGCTGGCGTCCGCCTTCGGACACATCGACGTGCACATGCTGCAGTACTCCGGTGCGATCTGGTACCCGATGGTCTACGACATGCCGGCCCGCGCGAAGGAGTCCTTCGGCGTCCAGAAGCGGCAGCGGCAGATGGACCGCGCCCGCCAGTACATCGCCCAGGTCGGCGCGACGTGGGTGATCCCGTCGGCGGGGCCGCCGTGCTTCTTGGACCCCGAATTGCGTCACCTCAACGACGACCGCGACGATGCGGCGAACATATTTCCCGACCAGATGGTGTTCCTCGACCAGATGCGCACCCACGGCCACGACGGCGGCCTGCTGATGATCCCCGGCTCGACCGCCGACTTCACCGGCACCGCGTTGAACTCGCTGCGCCATCCCCTGCCCGATGACCAGGTCGAGGCGATCTTCACCACCGGGAAGCGGGCCTACCTCGCCGACTACGCCGAGCGGATGGCGCCCGTCCTGGCCGCGGAGCGGGCCGGCTGGGCCCCGGCCACCGGGGAACCGCTGCTGGAGCCGCTGCGCGCGCTGTTCGAACCGATCATGGCCCAAAGCGACGAGATCTGTGACGGCATCGGCTATCCCGTCGAACTCGTCATCGGCCCGGAGACGGTGGTCCTGGACTTTCCGAAACGTGCCGTGCGGGAACGCATTCCCGACGAAAAGGTCAGATACGGGTTCGCCATCGCCCCCGAGTTGGTCCGCACCGTGCTGCGCGACCGGGAACCGGACTGGGTGAACACCATCTTCCTGTCCACCCGATTCCGGGCGTGGCGCGTCGGCGGCTACAACGAATACCTCTACACCTTCTTCAAGTGCCTCACCGACGAACGAATCGCCTACGCCGACGGCTGGTTCGCCGAGACGCATGACGATTCCTCGTCGATCACGCTGGAGGGCTGGGAGATTCAGCGTCGCTGCCCCCACCTGAAGGCCGACCTGTCGAGATTCGGTGTGGTGGAGGGCAACACGTTGACCTGCAATCTGCACGGCTGGCAGTGGCGGTTGGACGACGGGCGCTGCCTGACGGCGCGCGGCCACGAACTGCGAAGTTCACGGGCATGAACGACCGCCCCGGCCAGTCTTACGACGACGGCCTGGTTCAGCTGGACCGCGCGGCGATCACGTTGCGGCGCTATCACTTTCCGTCGGGCACGTCGAAAGTCATCGCCCTGAGCGCGATTCGTGGCTACAAGGCCGAGGGGCTGGGCCTGCTCACCCACCGGTTCCGGATCTGGGGCAGCTCGGACCTACGCCGCTGGTTGCCGCTGGACGTGAGCCGGCCGTTCAAGTCGACGCTGATCACCCTGGACGTGCCGGGCATTTCGCCCAGCCCGGCCTTCACACCGGCGCGACCGGACGAATTCACCGCCCTGCTGGACGAACTGCTGCGCCGGCGCGGCTAGCTTCGTCCCTAGGCCGTGCGGTCTTCGAGCGCGCGGCGCGCCGCGTTGTAGCCGGGGGTGAAGGTGATGCCCGGACCCCCATGGCAACCGGCGCTGCCCAGGTAAAGCCCTTCGATCGGAATGGGCTGACCGCGAAAACCCTTGGGGCCGGGCCGGTTCGGCCCGATCTGGTCCGAGCTCAGCAGCCCGTGGCAGTAGTCGCCGCCCGGGGCGCCGAACATCACGCCCATGTGCTTGGGGGTGAAGGTGGTGTGCCGGATGATGCTGCGCTCGAAGTTCGGCGCCAGCCGGGTGATCTTGTCGATCACGCGCTGGCCCATCTCGACCTTCGCGTCGCCGTAGTCGGCGCCGCCCTCGATGGGGAACCACAGCGCGAACGCCGAGGCGGCGTGCTTGCCCTCGGGCGCCAGGTCCGGATCGTTCTGCGTCGGAATCTGCAGCACCACCGTGGGGTCGGCCGGCACGATCCCGCGGCGGCAGTCCTCCCACTGCTGCTGGACCTCCTCCGGCGTGCAAAACAGGCCTATCGACGCCTGCATGGCAGGGTCGTTGAGCGCCTCGTAGGGCGCGGCGAACTCCGGCGCCTCCTCGAGCGCGAAGTGCATCTGCAGGTAGCTGCCGCGATGGTCGGTCCGGGCGAACCGCTCCCGAATGTCGGCGGGCACCAGGGCCGGATCGATCAGGTCGTTGACGGTGACGTCGGGCGCGATGCCGGAGACGACGATCGGGGCGGTCAACTCCTCGCCGGCCTCGGTGCGCACCCCGCGCACCCGCCCGTCGGCGACCAGGATCTCCGTGACCTTGGATCGCAGCCGCACTTCGCCACCCTGGCTTTCCAGTAGCGCGCCAAGGTGCGCGGTCAGGGCGCCGATGCCGCCGCGCAGCTTCTTCATCTGCATGGTGTCGCCATCCGGGACGCCCAAGCCGAAGGCGAGCGCGGCCGCGCTGCCGGGCGTGGCCGGCCCGCGATACAGGGTGTTGACGGCCAACACGGTCATCGAGCCGCGCAGCGCGCCGTGCTTCTCGCGGTCGGGAAGGTAGCGGTCCAGCACGTCGGTGACCGATCCGAAGAGCATGTCATCGATGGCGGAGCGTTCGAATTCGTTTATCGCGCAGGCATACATCTCGTCGAAGGTCTTGGGCTCCGTTCCCGCCTCGAACCTGCCCAACGCCCGGGTGGGGGCCTGGCTCCAGGCCATCAGCCCCGCCATCCCGTTGACGGCGTCGGCCCCGTGCACCTCGTTGAGGTGCGTGAACAGCTTGATCGGATCGCTGTACTGAATCAGCGGGTCGTCCCCGACGCCGCGGACCGCCACCGACATCACCTCGAGGTCGATGGTCGGCAGGGTGTCCAGGCCGAGTTCCTCGACGACCACCATCGAGGTGGGGAATTGCACCGAGCCCGCGATCTCGAACTGGTACCCGTCGAAAAGCTCCACCGTGGACGCCATTCCACCGGCGTACAGCTTGGAATCCAGGCACACCGTCCGCAGCCCGGCCTTCTGTAGAAGCACCGCCGCGGCCAGACCGTTGTGCCCGGCACCGATAACTATCGCGTCATAGTCAGTCATGTCCTGCCCTCCAGGAATGGAGGCTGGCATGGTCGCAAAGTTTTGTCAATTGTGACGAAACTTTTCAGTCGGCGTCGGTGACCCACGAGCCGGTGATGCCCGCCCGGAGCGACTCCAGCGCGGCGTGGCACATGCGCGCCAGCTCGCCCAGCGATCGGTCCTCACCGAGCATCCAGAACTCCATCGCCCCGAACACCCCGGCGGCGATGCACCGCGCGGTCACCCGGGCGCGCAACCTTGCGTCCAGAGTCTCGCGCGCCACGCAGCTACGCCGGTGCAGCTGTGCCTCGATGGCGTCGGCGAAGTCCGCCTGGACCTCCTGCATATGGCGGACGATGCGGCCGGGGTCCAACTCACCACCGCGCAGAGCGGCGATCTTCGCCACGGCCTCAACGTCATAGGGAAACGAGAAGATGGCCGATTGCACCGAATCGATGATCGGCTCGGCGTCGGGCCGGGCGTCCAGCGCGGCCCGAAACCAGTTCAGCCCCGTGTAGTCGGCAAACAACAGATCGTGCTTGGACTTGAAGTGCCGATAGAACGTCCGGAGCGAGACCCCGGCGTCCGCCGCGATCTGCTCGGCCGAGGTCTCCTCGACGCCCTGGCCCAGGAACCGCACCATGGCGGCCTGGATCAGCGCCTCCCGCGTGCGCTCGCTGCGCACCGTCTGCGCCGGCCTGACCATGCAAGTAAGGTACCCCACATGGCTTTTGTCACTATTGACAAAACTTTGGTCGCGGGGTGAGACTGCGCGCATGGTCTCGCTTCTTGTGCATGCCGTTCTCGGGCTCAGTGTCATCGGCTGGATCGTCGCCGCGAACTCGAAGGTCTTCGCCCGGCCCGCCGGCGGCCCGTTGTTCTCGCCGCTGGAATGCGTCTACTACCTCGTCGGGATCGCGTCCGTGGCCTTGGGCTGGTACTTCAACATCACCTACGTCGCGCAGTATTCGCACGGGTCCACCAACCCGCTGTGGGGCGAACACGGGAGCTGGGCCGAATACATCAGGCTGATGTTCACCAACCCGGCCGCGTCCTCCGCCAGCCAGGACTACACGATCGCGAATGTCGTTCTGCTGCCGCTGTTTACGATCGTCGACGGGTACCGCCGTGGGCTGCGGCATCCGTGGCTGTACTTCGTGTCCAGCCTGTTCACCAGCTTCGCATTCGCATTCGCCTTCTACTTCGCCACCATGGAGCGCCAGCGCCGGCACGAGCAGGCCCGCGAGACGGTGGACGCCTAGGTTCCCTTCGCCCAGCGGCGGGCCCATTGGTCCAGGGGGTTGAGGGCCTCGCCCAGCGACAGGCCGGCCTCGCTGAGCTCGTAACACTGGTCGTCGCGCTGGACGACCAGCCCCGCGTCCGTCAGGTCGCCGAGACGGTCATACAAAACGCTGGGAGACATGCCGTCGCAGCGCTCCCGCAAAGCCCGCGCTCCCAGCGGACCGTCGCGGAGCTCCCACAGGATCCGCAACGCCCAGCGCCTCCCGAGGAGATCCAGGGCCGCCATGAGCGGCCGCCCCGTTGTCGACCCCCGCACCGGGTGCCCCGGTCGAGCCCTCGGTTGACGTTTCGGATTCCGTAACGTAGCTTTCTTGTCCATGGTTACGGAAATAGTAACGCCTCGCATCGGCGTCCTCGCCCCGCCCTACGAGCACGCGGTGGCGGCGCTGCTGCAGAAGATGATGCCGCCGAACGTGCCGCCCATCGCCCTGTTTCGCACCGTGGTGCGCAACATGCCCATGGCCGAGGCCATGACGGCATGGGGCGGCTACGAGCTGAGCCGCAAGTTGTCGCTGTCCCTCCGCGACCGCGAGATCGTCATCGACCGCACCTGCGCTCGCTGCGGGTGTGAATACGAATGGGGCGTGCACGTCGCGTTTTTCGCGGAGAGAGCGCGCCTCGACCACGAGCAGGTCCGCTCCTTGACCCACGGCGGCGCCGACGACCCCTGCTGGACCGCCGAGCGGGATCGGCTGCTGGTCCGCGCCGTGGATTCGCTCTGCGACCGTCGCGACATCGACGACGCCCTCTGGGCGGCGCTGCGCACCGAGTTCGGCGAACGCGAGATCCTCGACCTCACGATGCTGTGCGGGTGGTATCACGCGATCAGCTTCACCGCGCGCGCCGCCCGGGTTCCGCTCGAGGCGGGCAGCCCCACCTTCGCCGGCATCGGTCGCTGATCGCGCTCAGCTCGGTTTGATGGCGCGCCACCGTTGCCGCCCACCGGAAGCGTCGATCTGCACATCGGTGAATCCCGCGTTCCGCAGGCGCGCGCCCAGGTCCGTCGGTGCGATCGGGTTGTAGGTGTCGGCGATGTGCAGAAGCCGGAAGGTCAGCGACGGGACGCCGTCGGTGCCGGCGAACGCCCCGCCCGGCTGCAGCACCCGGAACGCCTCGGCGAAGAGCCGGTCCTGCAAGTCGGCGCTGGGAACGTGGTGCAGCATCGTGAAGCAGACCACCGAGGTGAAGTGATCGGCCGGCAGCCCGGTGTCGGTGCCGTCGCCGTGGATGATGCGGGCGCGATCGCCGTAGCGGCGCTGCAGGCGATCGGCCATCGCGGCGTCGACCTCGACTGCGGTGAGCGAATCGGCCCTGTCCAGCAGGGCGCGCGTCGTCGCCCCGTATCCGGGGCCGATTTCCAAAGTCCGCGAACCCAATTCGACGCCGTCCAGCGCCCAGGGCAACAGCTGGCCCTCCACCGCCTTCTCCCAGGCCGGCGAGCTACACCGGCGCCGGTGCAAGAGATTCATTGCCATAGCGGTAAAGCTAGCCGCCCGCGCCGGATGCGGGCTTCCGATATTCTGCCGTGTTATGTCGGAAATCAGCCATCACGGGCGGGCGACGTCGTCGCAGGCGCTGCCGCCGGGGGCACGGATCGCACGGCACCGGCATCCCTTGCACCAGATCGTCTACCCGTCGTCGGGCGCGGTCTCCGTCACCACCCCGGCCGGCACCTGGATCACGCCGGCGAACCGGGCGATCTGGATCCCGGCGGGCTGCTGGCACGAACATAAGTTCCACGGCCCCACGCAGTTTCACGGCGTCGCACTCGATCCCCGCCGCTACCGTCGCGGGCCGGCAGCGCCCGCCGTCCTGGCGGTCACCCCGTTGATGCGCGAACTCATCATCGCGTGTTCACAGACCGATGGCACCGACACCGACGAGCACCACCGGATGCTGGCCGTGCTCCAGGATCAGTTGCGGGCGACCGGCGCCGGCGAGCCGCTGTGGATTCCCACGCCCGTCGACGCCCGGCTGCGCGAAGCGTGCGCGTTGATCGCCGACAACCTGGCGGCGCCGTTGACGTTGCCGCAGATCGGCCACCGGATCGGCGTCAGCCAGCGCACGCTGAGCCGTCTGTTCGGCGACGAGCTGGCGATGACCTTCCCGCAGTGGCGCACGCAGCTGCGTCTGCAGCACGCGCTGGTGCTGCTCGCCGAGCGGCACGACGTCACGTCGGTGGCGGCCGAATGTGGTTGGGCCACAACGAGTGCCTTCATCGACACCTATCGGCGGGCCTTCGGCCACACCCCGGGACGGCTGGCGGCGAGGGCCCGTTAGCCGATGGTGGCGACGGGCTCGAGCAGGTCCGTGCCGACGAACGGCACCAGCGCGTCGGGCACCCGCACGCTGCCGTCGGGCTGTTGGTGGTTTTCCAGGATCGCCACCAGCCACCGGGTGGTGCCGAGCGTGCCGTTGAGGGTGGCCGCGGTCTGGGGCTTGCCGTTGGCGTCGCGGTAGCGGGTCGCCAGCCGGCGCGCCTGAAACGTGGTGCAGTTCGACGTGGAGGTCAGCTCTCGGTAGGTGCCCTGCGTGGGAACCCATGCCTCGCAATCGAATTTGCGGGCGGCCGACGATCCGAGATCACCCGCCGCAACGTCGATCACCCGATAGGGCACCTCGATGCGGGCCAGCATCTCGCGTTGCCACCCCAGCAGCCGTTCGTGTTCGGCCTCGGCCTCGTCGGGCGTGCAGTAGACGAACCCTTCGACCTTGTCGAACTGGTGCACTCGGATGATGCCGCGGGTGTCCTTGCCGTAACTGCCGGCCTCCCGCCGGAAGCACGACGACCAGCCCGCGTACCGCAGCGGTCCGGCGGACAGGTCCAGGATTTCGTCGGCGTGGTAACCGGCCAACGGCACCTCCGAGGTGCCGACCAGGTAGAGGTCGTCGGCCTCGACCCGATAGATCTCGTCGGCGTGCGCGCCCAGGAATCCGGTGCCGGCCATCACCTCCGGGCGCACCAGCACCGGCGGGATCATCGGAATGAAGCCGTTTTCGACGGCCAGCCGCAGGGCCAGTTGCAGCAGCCCCAGCTGCAGCAGCGCGCCCCGGCCGGTCAGGAAGTAGAACCGCGAGCCGGACACCTTGGCGCCGCGCTGCATGTCGATGAGGCCCAGCGCCTCGCCGAGCTCCAGGTGGTCCTTCGGGTGGTCGAGTTGCGCGGGTTCGCCCACCACGTCCAGGACGCGGTAGTCGTCTTCGCCGCCGGCGGGCACCCCCTCGATGACGACGTTGGAGATCGCCATGTGCGCCGCGGTGAACAAGGCCTCGGCCTCGGCCTGCTCGCTCTCGGCGGCCTTCACCTGCTCGGCCAGTTTCTTGGCGCGCGCCAGCTTGGCCGGGCGCTCCTCGGGGGACGCGGCGCCGACGCTCTTGCTGGCGGATTTCTGTTCCGCGCGCAGCGCGTCGGCCGACGAGATCGCCGCCCGCCGGGCGGTGTCGGCCGCCAGCAAGGCGTCGACCAGGGCCGGGTCCTCGCCCCGGTCGAGTTGGGAGCGGCGCACGGCGTCGGGGTCTTCCCGGAGCAGCTTCAGGTCGATCACGGCCAAGACACTACTTTTTCGCGCTCCGGTCGATCGCAGAGCATCCACCCGGACTGGTCCCAGGACTCACATCAGTAACTTTTGTCACGGGCCACAGGTGGTGCTGTCAGAATGGAGCCGATGTCGCAAGCCCCCGAGACGGACCATCCGGAAGCCCCGGCGTCCGCGCCCGCCGCCGAGCCGGACCAGCCGCACGCCGGCTTCCGGTGGCCGCGCAGTCTGCAGGCGGCGGCCACCCGCCGCGCGCTGCTGCTGACCGCGCTGGGCGCCCTGTTGATCGCCGGCCTGGTGACCGCGCTTCCGGTCGGCGGGACCGGCCCGGGCCGGCTGTCCGGCTATCTCGACGGCAACCCGGTGCCCACCACCGGAAGCAAGAGTGACGCCGCGTTCAACAAGGCGGCCAGCGGCGACTGCCTGATGTGGCCGGACACCACCCCGGAGTCGGCGAAGATCGTCAACTGCGCCGACGACCACAAGTTCGAAGTGGCCGAATCCGTCGACATGCGCACCTTCCCGGGCGCCGAGTACGGTCCCAACGCCGCTCCGCCGTCGCCCGCGCGCATTCAGCAGATCACCCAGGAGCAATGCGAGTCCGCGGTGCGCAACTACCTGGGGCCCAAGTTCGATCCCAACAGCAAGTTCATCGTCAGCCTGCTGTGGCCCGGTGACCGGGCCTGGCGCCAGTCCGGCGAGCGGCGGATGCTCTGCGGGCTGCAGCTGCCCGCCACCAACAATCAGCAGCAGGCGTTCAAGGGCAAGGTCGCCCAGATCGACCAGTCCAAGGTCTGGCCGGCCGGCACCTGCTTGGGCATCGACACGAACACCAACCAGCCGATCGACGCCCCGGTGGAATGCGCGGCACCGCACGCGATGGAGGTGACCGGCACGGTCAACCTGGCCGAGAAGTTCCCGGGTGCGCTGCCGGCCGAGCCCGACCAGGACGGGTACATCAAGGATCTGTGCACCAAGATGACGGACGCCTACCTGGCGCCGGTCAAGTTGCGCACCACCACGCTGACGCTGATCTACCCCACCGTGCCGCTGGCCAGCTGGACGGCCGGCAGCCGCGAGGTCGCCTGCAGCATCGGCGCGACGCTGGGCAACGGCGGCTGGGCCACCCTGGTCAACAGCGCCAAGGGCCAGCTGCTGATCAACGGTCAGCCGCCGGTGCCGCCGCCCGACATCCCCGAAGAGCGGCTCACGATGCCGCCGATACCGCTGCAGGTGCCGGCTCAGGCGCCGGCTCAGGCGCCGTCGGGCCAGGCAGGCTCGGTCCCGGAGATCCCGCCGAACAACCAGCACCTGCCCGGCCAGCAGCCGGTGGAGACGGCGCCCCAGGCGCCGGCAACGAATTCCCCGGCTCCGCAGGCGCCGCCTCCCGCGGACGCCGGAGCACCGCCGCAGGCCCCGCCTCCCGCGGACGCCGGGGCGCCACCGGCGGCGCCCAACCCCCCACCCGAGGCGCCGCCCGCCCCGCCGCCCGCCGGGGGTTAGCCCGGTGCCCGCGCGGATGGATCCGCAGCGGTTCGACGAGCTGGTCTCCGACGCGCTCGACCTGATCCCGCCCGAGCTCGCGGCGGCCATGGACAACGTCGTCGTGCTGGTCTCCGACCGGCACCCGGAGGACGGCGAACTGCTCGGGCTGTACGAAGGGGTCGCGCTGACCGAGCGTGATTCCGACTACGCGGGATCGCTGCCGGACGCCATCACCATCTACCGCGAGGCGCTGCTCGACGTCTGCGAGTCCGACGACGAGGTGGTCGAGGAGGTGGCGATCACGGTGATCCACGAGATCGCCCACCACTTCGGCATCGACGACGACCGGCTCGAAGAGTTGGGCTGGGCCTGACAACTTTCGCCGCGCCGGTTTTCCGGGCGCGGCAACCGCGGTTTGTCCGCGGCCGGTGCTATGAACGGGTTATGAGCGCTGACTGCCGCGACTGCCGGGCGGGCTTAGATCACTGTCACGGCACCATCATTCGCCATTCGCTGCGCCGCTCCGAATGCACCGAGCCGGACTGCTTCAGCCCCGAGCTGTTGCCGCACGCCTTCGTCGTCGATTGCGACGCCGTCGGCTGCGGGTGCTTCGAATCGGTGGCTCTGGCCGTCTGATCGGCCGTCAGCCCATCGGGTCGGTGCTCGAATGCACCGCGTCCGCGACCGGAGTCGCCTCGTCCTCGGGGTAGAACGGCGGCGTCAGCGTCCCCCACCGCACGCAGCTCCACCGCCCGTCGGTGATCGGGGCCAAGACCACCGATTGGGCGTTGTCGAGGTGGTTGTCCAGCGCGAAGGTGGCGTCCACGCCGGCCAGCACGGCGGCGGCCAGACGAATCGCCGCGCCGTGGCTCACGACGACGATGTCGCCGGTCCAGTCGTGGTTGTCGAGGTAGCGCAGGCGCAGGTCGGTGAGCGCGGGCACGTAGCGGTCCAGGACGTCGTTGCCGGTTTCGCCGCCGGGCAGCGGAACGTCGAGATCACCGTGATGCCATCGCTCATAGATCGAGTTGAACTCCGCGACCGCGTCGTCGTCGCTGCGGTCTTCCAGCCCGCCGACCTGGACCTCGTGCACGCCGGGTACCTCGACGGCGGACATCTGGAGCTCGCCGCCGATCACCCCGGCTGTCTGGCACGCGCGAATCGCGACCGAGTGAGCCAGCAGCGCGGGCCGTCCCGCACCGCGGGCGAAGGCGCGGGCCTGGTCGCGCCCCAGCGGCGTCAGCTCCGCCCCGGGCGGGCGGGTGTCCAGCCTGCGCTCGACGTTGCCGTACGACTGGCCGTGCCGCAGTAGCACCAGGCGACCGGTCATCGTTCGAGCTCCGCGGACTCGATTTCCGGTTTGCCCGCACGCAGCCGCGCCAGCCAGCGGGCCGCCTCGTCGGCCGGCGGCGGCAGCACCCCGGCGGGCGAACCCGTCGGCCACGATCCCAGGTATCGCACATCGGCACAACGACGGTGCAGCGCCTTGAGTGCCTCGGAGACGGCGTCGTCGTCGATGTGGCCCACGCAGTCGGCGAAGAACATGTAGGTGCCCAGCGCGGTCCGGGTCGGTCGGGATTCGATGCGCGTCAGGTCGATGCCCCGGATCCCGAACTCGGTGAGCGCCCCCAGCAGCGCGCCCGGCGCGTTCTCGATGCGCAGCACCACCGCCGTCCGGTCGGCACCGGTGCGGGCCGGCGGCGGCCCCGGCGGACCGACGAGGAGGAACCGGGTGCGGGCGTTGGGTTCGTCCACGACGCCGTCGGCCAGCGTGCCGAGCCCCCAATGGGAGGCGGCCAGCGGCGACGTCACCGCGGCGTCCGCTTGCCCCTCGGCCACCTGCCGCGCCGCGTCGGCGTTGGAATACGCCGGCCGCAGCTCGGCCGCGGGCAGGTTGTCGGCCACCCAGTGCCGCACCTGCGCGGCCGCCACCGAGAACGCGGCCAGGGTGTGGACGTCGGCGGCGGTACGGCCCGGTCTGACCACGATGGTGAAGGCGACGTCCAGGGTGGTCTCGGCGAAGACTTGCAGGGGGGACCCGATGGCGAGGCTGTCGAGCGTGGGCGTCACCGACCCGTCGATCGAGTTCTCGATCGGGACGCAGGCGTATTCGGCGCCGCCGTCGCGGACGGCGTCCAGCGCCGCGGCGGTGCTGTCGAGGGGCAGCCGCTGGACCTCGTCTTGGCCCTGGCCGGGGATCAGGCCGGAGGCCGTGATCTGCAACAGCGCCGCCTCGGTGAAGGTCCCTTCCGGACCGAGATAAGCGATGCGGACCACGCCTCAACCCTAGCGGCGGCGGCCGTCAAACGGCTCTTGCGGCGCCCCCGCTTCTAAGTTAACTTAGGCTTACCTAATCTAAGGAGAATGGTGTTACCGCTGACCTACCCCTCCCCGACGACGGCCGAACGTATCCGCAGCGCCTGCGTGCGCGCCGGTGGCGCGCTGCTTGCCCTGGAAACCGCGCAGCCACGCCAGGACCCGTTCGTGACGCCCGTGCATCACCTGCTGCCCGACGGGTCCTTCGCCCTGGCGCTTCCGAATTCGAGCGACGACCCGCCGCCGGCCGGGTCGCAGGCGCTGCTGGAGCTGACCGACTACGCGCCGCTACCGCTGCGGGAGCCGGTGCGCTCGCTGGTGTGGGTGCGCGGGCGACTGCGGGCGTTCGCCCCGGCGGAGGTCGCCGAGACTGTCGACCGGATCGCCGCCGAGTGGCCGCACCCCGCGCTGCTTCAGGTCGACACCCCGCGGTGCGCGCCGCCCGACGACGAGGAAATGCGGTACACGCTGGTCCGGCTGGAGATCGCGTCCGTCGTCGTCACCGACGCCACCGGTGCCGAGCCCGTCAGCGTCGAGGACCTCCTGGCTGCCCGGCCCGACCCGTTCTGCGAGATCGAGTCGAACCTGTTGTGGCATCTGGACACCGCCCACAGCGATGTGGTCGCCCGGCTGGTGTCCCGGCTGCCCGCGCCGATGCGTCGCGGGCAGGTGCGTCCGCTCGGGCTCGACCGCTACGGCGTTCGGTTTCGCGTCGAGGGCCAAGACCGCGACCACGACGTCCGGCTGCCGTTTCACAAGCCGGTCGACGACATGACCGGGCTGAGCCAGGCCATCCGGGTGTTGATGGGTTGCCCGTTCATCAACGGCCTGCGCGCGCGCCCGTAGTTCGGACGCCGGGCGGCCGGCCGCGTACGTTAACCGGGTGAACGGCGATCGACCCCCGCCCCGGCGCGACCCGCGCGTCGAGCCGTCGCAGGTGATTCGCCGCGGCGCCCGCCCGCCGACACCGGCCGAACAGACCACCCCGCTGCGGCGCACCCCGCCGCGGCTGCCGCCGGGCTTTCGCTGGATAGCGGTGCGGCCGGGCGCCGCGCCACCGCCGAGGCGCG